>NZ_JBNQGD010000411.1:0-15591 GCF_050436765.1 Arachidicoccus sp.
TGGCAATCGTAAAAGCACATCATCACAAAGGAAAACTTACTTTGCAGATTTCTGCCGATGGTTTACAAGGAACAAGTATAGACATTGAGATGAAATAAAAGTTTCCCAGATTACTTTAAAGATAGAGGATAAACGAAACAGGCTGATAAGAACTGTTGGTCTGTTCGTTTATTATAACGAGCGTCGCAATGTCTAGGTGACTAATGCCTTTAATGATGATGACCTCTATAGATGTTTCATAGCGTCCGCGAGCCCGCTCACCAGTCACGTTTTTACTCCACCAGGAGCTTACTGATAGCTAAAGTGAGCTATTCTGAAGCATTAGAAATCCTACAGTTGCTCCATAGGTGTCCTCGCAAGTCTCTTACGAAGTTTTTAAGTCTTATACTGACAAAACAAAAATAGACAGTTTTTTAAATGTCCAAATATTTTGTGCCTTACATCCAATCCATGCTAAGGCGGTGAATGGGTTTTACGACATTATGTAAAAGCAAGCAAAAAAATGACAGACCCCCATAATATTTTTCGTTGTTAAACGATTTTAAGTTTGGAACAGAATTACCAAATGTGATTATTTAGGAGTAAGGATGAGGGTAAAGTTTAATCTTTAAACAGAAAATATTCGTTTAAAACTCTAATTATTCATCTTTAATAAACCATTGCCGGTATTAACCTTTGTTTTATAGCCATGTCTAAGAAGGTAGGTAAAATGACACTTTGGGTGAGTAATATCTTATCTTCATCCTCTAGTTTGTCCAGCATATCGAGATACTTGTCCTCTCCATGCTCATCTATAACGCGCTTTTTATTGATATCTTGCAGTAAATGCTCACGCATGCTCTTGGCATCTGCTTCAGGATGAAATTGAGTGCCAATCATTTCTTTGGAGAAGCGAATAGCCATAATTGCACGTTCCAGCGCGACATGAGGACGCTCTTTCTCAATGGCCAGAACCGTTGCACCCATTGAGTTTAATTGTTCAAAATTTGGCTGTATTACCTGGAAATCCCGGCTATCGACCGCATAGAAAGGTTCAGGTAGTTTCTCAAAAATGGGTTCTTCTAAACCACCCCATATTTTATGTATGGGAAATACGCCAAAAGAAGTACTTTTTCGTTTACATACCTTTCCAATTTTGAAAAATCTGCATGCTAATTGAAACGAATGACAAATGAAAAATACATACTTTTTATTCGCTCCGTCGGCAGCTTCTATATTATGCAGGTATAATTGATTAATTAACGAAAAATATTTATGCTCCCATTCCCAACTCTCTTCATCAAAGGGAGACCCTGGTCCGCCACTCGAAATATATATGTCGAAGGAGGTATCCGGTACTTCGTCTTTCTGCCTGACGTCAAATACCGTTGTTTTTATTGGCAATTCTTTTACTTCAGCATAGGTTGATACTATATTTAGAATACACCGTAATCCTTGGTTCTTGAAACCATTATTTAAATCCAAAACGGCAACTTTTATATATTGTTCATTTTTTTGCATCTGGCAAAGATACGATAAATTGATTTTATGGTAAACACCCGCTATTTTAGAAATTCATCACAAATAAAATCGACAACGCTTGTCAAGCTTTTAGTTTTTTGATAAATTGCTAATTGTTTGTCAGCACCGGTGCCCGATTCTAAAATTTTGAAAACAGTATTGATGGCATTACGTGAACCTAAATCATCTACTACATCATCAACAAAATCTAGCAGTTCCAATATTAATGATCTTACTGGAACTTCTTCCTCTTTCCCGAAATCTATTAGTAAACCGTCGATGCCATAGCGGGAAGCACGCCATTTATTTTCATTAATATAAAACCTTTTATAAATAATGTAATTCATATTTTGTATGCGCAAGCGATATAATTTTACACATATAGCCTGGAATAATGCAGCAATAGCTATTGTTTCATCGGTCGTTAGTAAGATGTCGCATATTCTAAATTCGATTGTATTATAGGAAGGGTGCACACGTAAATCCCACCAGATTTTCTTTGCACTATCAATACAATTTGTTTTTATCAAGACCTTGATATAATTGTCGTATTCTTCAATTGATTCGAAAAAATCAGGGATGCCTGTGCGTGGAAATTTGTCGAATACTTTTGAACGATACGATTTGAAACCGGTATTTCTTCCTTCCCAAAAAGGAGAGTTGGTAGAAAGCGCATAAATATGTGGCAAAAAGTATCGAGCAGAATTGGCGATATGGATGGCCATTTCCCTAGATTGAATACCTATATGGACATGTAACCCAAAAATTAAATTAGAACGGGCCGCATCCTGCATCTCATTTACGATCTCGTGGTAGCGCTGGTTTTCAGTGATGGATTGTTTATACCATAGGGAAAAAGGATGAGTAGCTGATGCGCCACATCTTAATCCTTCACTGTGTGCTATTTCTGAAATAGTTTTGCGTAGTAAGTGAACATCGTTACGAGCCTCTTCGATGTCTTTACAAATAGACGTGCCAACTTCAACAACTGCCTGATGCATCTCCGCTTTTACTTTATCTTTTTGCAAAACTGTTTCAGCTTGCTCAATGATTTTGTTTTGATGAGATTTTAATTCCCTGGTTTCAGGATCGAGAATCATATATTCCTCTTCAATACCTATGGTAAATTGCTGTGAACTCATGCTTGATGTTGTTATAAATATTATTTATCGCTTAAAACAATTTCTCTTTTTGGATAGCTGCTTGAATATATTTTCCCCAGGTAAGGTTATCTTTTAAGCCGTCATAATTAGCCGCTTTCTCAATGGCAAATTTTGCAGCATTCTCCACTACCCAATTAAAATTTTCTTGGCCAACTGAAGCTTTATCTGAATCAGGTACCGGGTTGCAAAAATCTATAGCGAATGGTTCATCTTTGCGTACTGCAAATTCCACTGTATTAAAATCGTAACCTAGGTATTGATTTATTTTCAGCACATCTTCTTTCATTCTTTTAAGCAGGGATGGTGATGGGATAAAATGGGCGTCATATCTGAGGTGGGGCTCATTGCGTGGTTCATAAGGCATTATTTTTACATATTTTCCGCCAATACAATAACAACGATAATATTGTTCAAAAACAATCTCCTCTTGCAAAAGCATTACCAATTGTTTCGTTTCAGAATGTTTTTCAAAAAATTGCTCTTGATTTTCTAATCGATAGACAGATTTCCAACCGCCACCTGCAAAAGGCTTCATATAAGCCGGAAATTGTATATAATCGAAAATGGTGTCCCAGTCTAATGGATAAGCTAGGTTGCGAAAGGATTGACTGGATGTATCATCAGGAAGATCAAATGAAGGAAGTATAACAGTCTTAGGGACAGAAATACCGATTTTGGTTGCCAGACAATTGTTGAAGAACTTCTCATCAGCGCTACTCCAAAATGGGTTATTGATTACAGCCGCACCGTTTAATGCTGCATTTTTTAAATATGCTCTATAAAAAGGTACATCGTGTGAGATGCGATCAACAATCACGGAGTATATTGTAGAGGCACCTTGGGCTACTTTATCTATTGACAGGAATTCGGCTTCAAATTTCCCTGCTGCTAATGCATTTACTTTATCTACAAAAGCCTGCGGAAAGCTGTTTTCTTTCCCAAATAAAATACCAATCTTTTTTGTGGTCGCCATTTGTTTTCTTTTTCAAGAGTTATAATACCGATAGATAGTGGGGGAACATATCTAGCCATAGAGGCCAGTCGTGAGGTACATCATTGCGAATGTCCAGCCAATGTGAAATACTTTTTTCTGTTAGTATTCTAGATAATTCTTTGTTCTGTTCTAAGCAAATATCTTGGGTACTTGTTCCTAAAATAATGTGCAAATTCCAAAGTGCTGCATTAAAGTTAGCCGGCAAATAATCTATTGGATTGTTAAAATAGACTGTATCGTTATATGCGCCATCAAGCTGTGGTTTGATATCAAAGGCGCCACTCATGGAGATGAGTCCATGAATCCTTTCTGGATGTTTAAAGGCAAAATTGGCAGCATGGTAGCCGCCGAAACTACAACCAGCAACAGTCGCAGTTTCCCAACCTGTTTCATACAATGCGCGCTCCAAGACTTCTTTCTCTATAAGCTGATCATATAGGCTATGATTGTATGCACGTCCTAAGGGATCTATATTCTTATTATACCAACTAAGGGCATCAATACTATCCGGGCAATAAATTTTTACAAATCCGTTATCAATAAACCATCTTGCCGATTCGATAAGCCCCCTGTCTTTAGCTTCATAATATTTTCCTAGTGATGTAGGAAATAGTATGACAGGCCTCCCGGAATATCCGAAAACGAGCATTTCTATTTCTCTGTTAATGATGGGCGAATGCCATTTGTGGTAGTTCTCTTGCAAGGCTTTCAGCGATTGAGTGGATTGTTAGGTTTATTGCCTAATCAAGGTACGAAGAATAACTATTGCAAAAACAAAAAAGCGCAAAGAAATTTCTTTTGCGCTTTTAAATATGAATTTTGAGATATTTACTTGCTTTTTTGCTTCAGACTATTTATATAGTTTTTATTCAAATTCTCTAACAATTCACTGGTAATGTCCTGTGTAGAATCCTTGTAATAGAAATAATCTGCTTCGTTTGTGCCAATTATATAATTATACCCCTTTTCTTTTGCGAAGGTTTTTAAATAGTCTTGTATACGTTGCTTTATTTCTTGCAATTTCATCGCTCTTTCCATGCTGAATGATTGATCTAATCTTTGCGCTTTTTCTTGATTATTCTTTTGCAAATCATTTAGGTTCTGAGTGTATTGGGTTTGTTCCGATTGAGAGAGAGTAGCCCCTTTTTGCACATATTCATTATATTTTTCCTTAAACTCATCCTGCAACGCGCTAATTTGCTTTTGTACCGACTTATCTTTTGAAATTAATTCTGCTTTTACGTCTTGTAAATATTTATAATTATAGTCTAAAGAATCTAACTCAAAATAGCCGATTTTAAATGAGCCGTCTGCCACATTATTTGAACTACTATGCTGAGCCGGAAGTATGCTAGCCTTTTGATTTTTTTCGCTGAATTGCAAGTAAAACAAAATAACAACTGCCACTATTAATACAATATTCGACGATACTAAAAATTTATTCATTCCTTCTTCTATTTTAATGATATTTAAGATGTGAAAATAAAGAAATAAAACTACTATATTGTTAAGTAAATTATTAATTTAAAAAATTATGCTACCATCTATATGGGAGTAAAATGGCAGGCTTTACAGATTCTTTAAAGTTTTTCGAATTTCTACTCTGGCTGTACTATAATTTTTGACCTATCTCTCTCACTATCGAAATCAGTTCCGCTAAAACCTTCGTCTGACTTTGCAAGGCTATTCGGAATAAAAAAAGCCTATAACAAATTTAATTCTGTCATAGGCTTTTATCGATTATATAAATCTTTTATTCTTCTTCGTCGAAAGACATTGCTTCACGTGCAGTAGTCAAAAGTTCATATTCCTCTTTACTACCTACGATAAGGTTTTCAAAATCACGAAGACCCGTACCTGCTGGTATCAAGTGCCCGGTTATGACGTTTTCTTTCAGTCCAGACATATCATCAGATTTGCCTTGGATAGCTGCGGAACTCAATACTTTTGTAGTTTCCTGGAACGAAGCCGCAGAAATCCAACTCGGTACACCCAAGGAGGCTTTAGTGATACCTAAAAGTACCGGATGAGCCGTTGCGGGGCTTGCATCTCTTACTTCCACCAACTTCTGATCGTTACGACGTAGTTGAGAATTTTCTTCTCTTAGCTCACGTACAGCAACGATTTGACCAGCCTTAAATTTAGAGCTGTCTCCAGAATCTGTTACTACTTTCTTGTCGAATATTTTATCGTTTTCTTCATTGAAGTCAAAGCGGTCTTCCAAATCATTTTCTAAGAAACGTGTGTCTCCAGCGTCCACAATTTCGACCTTTTTCATCATTTGGCGCACGATAACCTCAACGTGTTTATCGTTTATTTTTACACCTTGTAAGCGATAAACTTCTTGTATTTCATTTACAACATATTCCTGAACAGCATATGGTCCTTTAATACTTAAGATATCTATTGGAGCTATTTGCCCATCAGAAAGCGGTGTACCTGCTTTTACGAAGTCCCCATCTTGTACTAAGATTTGGCGGGTAAGCGGCACAAGATATTTTTTTACAATACCATCTTTTGCTTCTACTACTATTTCACGATTACCACGTTTGATATTTCCGAAAGTTGTAACACCGTCAATTTCTGCAACTACTGCTGGATTACTTGGATTACGCGCTTCGAACAATTCTGTTACACGTGGCAAACCACCCGTAATATCACCACCTTTACGCATAGTGCGTGGGATTTTTACAATTACCTGGCCTGCTTTTACTTCATCACCTTCTTCAGTCGCTAAACGACTTCCAGTAGGTAAGTTGTATGTTTTTACATCTTTGCCATTAATAATAATAGCAGGAAGCTTTGTTTTATCTTTTGTTTCGATAATTACTTTTTCACGGTGACCTGTTTGGTCATCAGCTTCTTCGCGATAAGTAATACCATCTAATATACTTTCGAATTCTATTGTTCCTGCCTGTTCGGCGATTACAACGTTATTGAATGGATCCCAAGTACAGATAATCTCACCTTTTTTAATCTTTTGACCATTCTTCACACTAAGTGTAGCACCGTAAGGAATATTATGTGTATTCAGTAATCTATCATTTTCTACATCTGAGATACGAATTTCACCGGTACGGCCAATTACGATATTTACTTTGTCACCATCGTTGTTTTCGGTAGCGACTGTACGCAAGCCATCAAATTGAATTGTTCCGTCGAACTTAGCTACCAAATTAGATTCAACTGAAGACGAACCCGCGATACCACCAACGTGGAAGGTACGTAATGTAAGCTGTGTACCTGGCTCACCGATTGATTGTGCGGCGATAATACCAACTGAATCGCCACGTTGTGCCATATATCCTGTAGCCAAATTTTTACCATAACATCTTACACACACACCACGCTTAGCTTCACAAGTTAAAACAGAGCGAATTTCTACTGTTTCCACTCCAGCTTCTTCAATTTCAATAGCCTTATCGTGCGTAATTTCTTTACCTGCATTGATGATTAATTCGCCACTTAGAGGATTGTAAACGTCGTGCAAAGAAGTTCTTCCCTCTATTCTATCAGAAAGCGGAGAGATAATTTCTTCATTGTCTTTCAATGCAGAAGTTGCAATCCCGCGCAGTGTACCACAATCTTCTTCTGTAATTACTACGTCTTGCGACACGTCTACCAACCTACGGGTAAGGTAACCGGCATCGGCAGTTTTAAGTGCCGTATCCGCCAAACCTTTACGCGCACCGTGTGTAGAGATAAAGTAATCTAATACGTTCAGCCCACCTTTAAAGTTGGATAAAATCGGGTTTTCAATAATTTCAGAACCTGAACTTCCTGATTTCCTTGGTTTAGCCATCAATCCACGAATACCAGCTAATTGTTTTACTTGTTGCTTGCTACCACGCGCACCAGAATCCAACATCATATAAACTGAGTTAAATCCTTGTTTGTCGGTTTGCATTTCGCGAATTAAAGTCTCTGTCAGGCGTGTATCTACTCTACTCCAGATATCAATCACCTGATTATAACGTTCATTATTGGTAATCAATCCTAAATTATAGTTTTCCCAAACTTCTTGTACTTCTTCTTTCGCTCTATTAAGCAATTCACCTCTTGTATCCGGGATAATTAGATCATTGATTGAGAAGGACAACCCACCCTTGAACGCCATACGGAATCCTAATTGCTTGATATCGTCAAGAAATTTAGCTGTTGCAGGCACATCGGTAATATTGATAATGTCTCCAATAATTTCACGGAGGCTTTTCTTTGTTAACAATGCATTGATAAATCCTACTTTAGCTGGTGTAAATTGATTGAACAAAACACGTCCTACAGTAGTTTCAATTAATTTATTAACTATTTCTCCGTTCTTTTCACGGACATTTGCTTTTACTCTAATGCTAGCGTGTAAATCTAAACGGCCTTCATTATGCGCGATAATTACTTCATCTGCATTGTAAAAAGTCATTCCTTCACCTTTTACTATCTCGGATGGTGTAGATTTTTTTACTTTGGTAATATAATATAAGCCCAAAACCATGTCCTGTGAAGGAAGTGTGATAGGCGTACCATTTTGCGGATTTAAAATATTGTGTGAAGAAAGCATTAATAACTGCGCTTCCAAAATTGCTGCACTGCTCAAAGGCACGTGAACTGCCATCTGGTCACCATCAAAATCGGCATTGAAAGACGCTGTAACCAATGGGTGTAACTGAATAGCTTTTCCTTCTACCATTTTTGGTTGGAAGGCCTGTATGGATAAACGGTGCAATGTTGGTGCACGGTTTAGCATTACTGGATGCCCTTTCAATATATTCTCTAAAATATCCCAAACAATAGCTTCTTTTTTGTCAACTAACTTTTTAGCAGATTTTACTGTTTTTACAATACCTCTTTCAATCAGCTTACGAATGATAAATGGTTTGAACAATTCAGCGGCCATGTCTTTTGGTAAACCGCATTCGTGCATTTTCATTTCAGGGCCTACAACGATAACGGACCGACCAGAATAGTCAACACGTTTACCTAATAAGTTTTGACGGAAACGACCTTGTTTACCTTTAAGTACGTCACTCAAAGATTTTAAAGCGCGACCACCCTCTGCTTTTACGGCATTGGATTTACGACTATTATCAAACAAGCTGTCCACGGCTTCCTGCAACATACGTTTTTCGTTGCGCAAGATTACTTCCGGTGCTTTAATTTCCATCAAACGTTTCAAACGATTGTTACGAATGATTACGCGACGATATAAGTCATTCAAATCTGAAGAGGCAAAACGACCACCATCCAAAGGAACCAATGGACGTAATTCTGGTGGAATTACAGGGATGTATTGCATTACCATCCATTCTGGCTGATTGGTAATACGTGTTTTTGCGTCACGGAAAGATTCCACTACGCTCAATCTTTTCAATGCATCTGCACGACGTTGTTGTGAGGTTTCATTGGCAGCTGCATTACGTAAGGTAAAACTCAAGCTGTCTAAATCTAACAATGCCAATAAATCAGAAACCGCTTCAGCGCCCATTTTGGCAACGAATTTTTGCGGGTCTTCATTTGGTAAATATTGATTATCTTTTGGCAAGCCATCCAATACATCTAAATATTCTTCTTCACTCAACAAATCGCCTATCTGATATTTATCTTCTAATACACCTGGTTGAATAATGGCATATCTTTCATAGTAAACAATAGTTTCTAATTTTTTGGAACTCATTCCTAAAAGATACCCAATCTTGTTAGGTAGACTTTTGAAATACCATATATGTACAATTGGCACTACCAATTTGATATGCCCCATACGTTCGCGGCGTACTTTTTTTTCCGTAACCTCTACACCACAACGGTCACATACAATACCTTTGTAGCGAATGCGTTTATATTTTCCGCAAGCACATTCATAATCCTTTACCGGCCCAAAAATCCTTTCGCAAAACAAACCGTCACGTTCTGGTTTGTAAGTACGGTAGTTGATGGTTTCAGGCTTTAAAACTTCACCAAAACTGCGCTCTAAAATGGTATCTGGCGAAGCGAGGCCAATGGTGATTTTAGAGAAGTTGGCTCTTGGGCGATTGTCTTTCTTGATTGCCATAAATGAATTTCAAATTTGAAAATAAAAACAATTGTGCTTTTTAATATTTTAAGCTAGAGTTTCTACAAATAAAAAAAACTGCAACACATTGTTATCCAATGCATTACAGAGTAACTGATACAGTACTACCTGCAGAAACCACCGCTAAAAATTGATAAAAACACAAAAAATCAATGTACATAGACTTGCAAAGGTAATATTTATCCATTAAAATAAAAAGAAAATTTACTCCTCTAATTTGTATTGCAAAATAAGTGCAGCATAAGCCATAAATTACTGCACTTATTTTTTCTTGGGTTAGTAAGCAGCTGTGAATCGACGACCTATGTGTTTCGGATTTTCCAACTCGTCCACAATGACTACCGCTAAATCTTCAACTGATAAAATGCTGCGTTGCTTGCTGTCAAATACAGGGTTTTCTAATCCGGTTCTGTATTTTCCCGTACGTTTCCCGGAAGTGCCAGCATGCATTTCAACAGCAGGACTAAAAAACGTCCAATCCAATTCTTTTTCTTCCCGCAAAATATTCAGATAATCTCTTGCCGATTGCGCGCCGGCTTTAAATTCTGCCGGAAATGCTGGAGTATCTACTAATTGCATTCCTTCAGCAATATATAGGCTGCCGGCACCCCCAATTATGATCAATCTTTTTACGCCTGACTTTTTTACACCAGCTTGAATAGCTTTAGAACCTTCCAAAAAATCATTATACAAGTTTGGATTCGTCCATCCTGCATTGTATGCGCTGACTACCGCATCGTTATTTGCAACACTTTCAATGACTTCTTTTTCATTTAAAACATTTGCTTTGCGTACAAATAAGTTCTTATGTTGCATTGCCAGCTTTTCTGGATGTCGCACAATAGCGTTTACTGTGTGGTTTCTGTTTAATAACTCATTTAAAATGGCTTTTCCTACAAAGCCTGATGCTCCGATTAATGCTACTTTCATTTTTTTTATTTTGAAATGATATGTGTAATAAAAAATATTACAGTTTTATTTGTGAAGAAAAATTATATCAATTGTTTAGAAAATTCTGCTAAAGTTATTTTTTCTAGATGATTTATTAAAGCTCTTTCCGCTTCTCTATATAGGTGATCAATATGCGTGTTTATTTGCTTCCCAATTGGACATGTAGGATTTGGGGAATTTGTCTTTCCTAAAACAGACACCGAATTAATAATTTTATAGATATCGGAGAGCAGGATTTTGTCTGCTGCTTCTACAAGTTGAGTACCACCCCCTTTTCCTTCTTTACTTTGGACAAAGCCAGCCTGTTTTAATTCAATAATAGCTTTTCGAACGATAACAGCGTTAATGTTGATGCTACCAGCAATATAGGAAGAAGAAAGTAACGCCCCTTTGTTGAGATCTAATAATGCAAGAATATGTAAATAAGTAGCAAACTGTACATTGTTCATACTGTAATAATATCGATTACAGTACAAAGGTACTAAAATCGATCAAAATACAAAATTTAGCATTTTCTTTTTAATATTCTTGATTCTAGTCTCTAATAAATCCCAGCTTCTTTATAAAGATATTATATTTGGGCTTGAATTTTATGAAACGAGTTTATTAGCTGTGACCCTTCGCCCAATATGAATGGGTGATAAAATTATGTATAAATTCAACATCTAATTTTTCATTCGCGGTATTAATTTCGACCGCCATTTTCATCGTATTTTTTTTCTATAACAACTTCCTCCAAATACTCTTTTGCCATTTTAGGGAAAGCCAAATTTTTGATTGCTTCTTTTTTCAACCAGGTTTGACTTTTTAAGGGAATGGGCTTCTGCAGAAGTTCTATTTCTACAAAAATTGCTTTAATTCTTTGATGGGTAAGTTGCTGAATCATCTCTTTTGAAACGCTGATGGATAAAGGTTTTTCGCCAAATTGATTTTGTGAGAACTCTTCAACAGCTTTTTCATTCCAATGTGGCTGTGCATCGGTTTCTACTAGATAAAATTCGTGTAGGTTTTGCCAAATGTCATTGGCTATTCTTTTGTGAACAAAAATTTCATCCTTTATATGCAAAACGAACCATGAAAAATACCGCACTTTTTTCGACAATACTTTTTCTTTTATCGGCAATAGGTTTACTTTTCCTTCCTTAAATGCGATGCAATTATTTTTCATTATGCAGTGGCTGCAAAGTGGATTGGCGGGCTTGCATACTGTGGCACCAAAATCCATAATGGCTTGATTGTACTTAGCTGCTTCTTTCTTCGCCAGGGAGATTTCAGCCAATTGGCTAAATATCCTTTTTCCTTCTGTAGAATCAATTGCTGTTTCAACGCCAAAAACACGCGATAATACACGAAACACATTACCATCTAATACGGCATATGGTTGGTTGTATGCAAATGAGCAAATAGCCGCCGCTGTATATGGCCCAATGCCTTTAAGCAAAAGCATTTCAGTATAGTTCATAGGAAATTTCCCCTCTAAATCATTCGTAATAAATCTTGCGGTGTGTAATAAATTTTTGCAACGATTATAATACCCTAATCCTTCCCATAATTTAAAAACCTTTTCATCTTTTGCTTTTGCTAAACTTTGAATGGTCGGGAAGCTTTCAATGAATCTTTCATAGTAACCCCAGCCTTGTTCAACACGCGTTTGCTGCAAAATTATTTCGCTCAGCCAAATTTTATAGGGATCTTTTTCCCCCTTCCAAGGCATTTGACGGACGTTCTCATATTCGTGCCAATGAAGTAATGATTTAGTAAAGGACATGGAAGAATTTGTGATAGTGAGAATAGGAGAATCTCGTAGTAAATATATATATTTATCAATTTAAAACAAAAATGAAAACTTTTAGTTTGTTTACTTATTTCATTGTCATTCTCTTGGAACTATAATTCTCGGCTGTTTGGTAATACTTCGCGTTTGGAATAATACTGCTGCGATGATCAAGACAAAACCAATATAAAAGGAAGATGATAAATCTTTGTTCTCTTTGTAGATTAAAAATGCCAATATTATCCCATAGACGGGTTCCAATGTAAGGGTTAAGTTCATGGTAAAAGCACTTAGATGCTTGAGTGCTTGTGTATAGAGAATAAAAGTAAAAATGGTGCAAACTATTGCCAAAATTATTAGCCAAACCCAATCAGAATGCACGGGTAAATAACTTTTTTCGGGGAAAAAATGATTATAGAACGGCATTAAAATACTAAGCCCAATAAAACCACCGGTTATTTGATAAATCGTGAGGGTTTCTGGTTTGAAATTGTCTACTAATTTTTTATTTAAAATAGAAACAATAACGGTTAAGAAGGTTGCCGCTATCCCAATATAGATGCCAACCGAGAAATGCACATTTCCCTTGTAAACTAAAAAGATACCCACAACTGTAAAAAGTCCAAATAGTAATTCTCTGGGATTAATTCTTCTTCTAAAAAATAGAGGTTCTAATACGGCCGAAACAAATCCGGATGCCGACAAACAAGTGAGTGCTACTGAGACATTAGAATATTTGATACTTCCATAAAAGCAAAGCCAATGACATGCAAGTATGGTTCCAATGCCACCAATGATCAAAAAGTTTTTAAAGGAGATTTTTTCTGTTTTTTTAAGTACAACAAAAAGTAACCACATGCACACAACAGTAATAAACATGCGCCACCAAACAAGAAGGCCGGCGTTAAGGCTGATTGCTCTTCCTAAAACACCAGTAAAACCCCACATAAAAACTGCTAAATGCAACTTAATTAACGCCGATTTCATGAACAAAATTTATGTAAAGTAACTGTAAGAATTTTAATATGGATAAAATGTTTATAGCTAAGCGGTTTTAAAAAGATGGAATTGACCTATATTGAGTCAAATTTCTCTATGGAACCAATCATTTCTATTCGGCAGCTCGTGAAGTCTTATGGGACAAAAGAAGTCCTAAAGAATATTAATCTGGATGTTTTCCCCGGTCAAGTTGTGGGTTATATTGGCCCGAATGGGGCCGGGAAAAGTACGACTGTGAAAATCCTTTGTGGTCTCATTAATGACTTTGAGGGAAGCGTAACCATAAAAAATGTGGATATGAAGCAAGATCCCACTAAGGCAAAAAAGCTAATTGGTTATGTTCCCGAATCAGCAGAATTATACGATGTATTAACACCTATGGAATTTTTAACTTTTATGGGCAATTTGTATGAGTTGGATGAAAAAATCTGTAATAATAGAATTGTAAAATTATTAGCTGCTTTTGGTCTGGATAATAATATAGACCAAAGAATGGAAAGTTTCAGTAAGGGTATGCGTCAGAAAGTTTTGATTGCTTCGGGTATTTTGCATAATCCTGATATTATTATTTTGGATGAACCTTTAGGTGGTTTAGATGCAAACAGTGTAATTGTAATCAAAGACTTAATTAATCGTTTGGCCAAGGAAGGCAAAACGATATTTTATTGTAGTCATATGATGGACATTGTTGAAAAAGTAAGCGATCGGATAATTTTAATCGATAATGGGAACATTGTAGCCGATGGAAGTATTGAAGAATTAAGAGCCCAGCAAGGAGATCAAAGTTTGGAGAAAATATTTTCACATCTCACCAATACCAATACAGACGGTGCTTCCGACGATTTAATGAACGCCTTTAACTAAACCAATCTTATGAACCTTCTTCGTATCATCGATTCGATAAACTTGTTTTTATTAAAATTAGCAATGGCTCCGGCTGCTTTTTACAGGAAAATGGGGGTAAACACGTCGCAACTTTTTGCTATTCTGAAAACTAAACTTATTATTGATAATCGCCGACCATTTTCCTTAAAATCAATGGGGCGCAGAGCAAAACGAACCAATAGTAATGCGACTGTTGCTACGCTATTTTTGAGTTTTTTATATGGACTTATGTTTTTGTATGCTAATGCCTTCGATGGATTGGAATTACAGATGACCGTGATTTTCAGTCTGTTTATATTTATGCTTGCTTCTATTTTAATTAACGATTTTACGAATGTGTTGATCGATGCTCGAGATAATTATATTATTTTACCAAAGCCCGTCAACGACCGTACCATCGTTGTTTCCAAGGTTCTACATATATTTTTACACATTGTGAAAATCATCGTTCCTATGATGATTCCGGCGCTTATAGTGGTTGCGATAAGTTATACTATAACTATTGTATTGGCTTTTATTGTGATGGTATTATTTGCTACGTTGTTTACGGTATTTTTAATCAATTTAATTTATGTAGTTATTCTAAACCTTGTATCTGCTACACGTTTTAAAGCTATTCTGAGTTTTATCCAAATTTTTTTTATTGTTGTTTTGTATGGCGGGTTTCAGCTTCTACCCAGGATGATTAAGCCAAATACTTCTATACATTTATCTCAAAGCAAGACCATTGTTTTGCTGCCATCCTATTGGTTCGCAGCAGGTATAAAAACTTTAGGTACTTTTTCAGCCACGCCCGACGAAGTCTTATGTACCTGTTTGGCCATTTTAATTCCAATTCTGTCTTTATATGTTATGATTAAATTTTTGGCACCGGTATTTAATAGAAAGTTGAGTTCTATCAACGAATCTTCCAATAAGGTGACTTCTAAAACTGATACATCGAAAAAACACACTACACGAAAATCTTATAGCGGGTTGCTGGCAAAGTTTTTTACCAGAAACAGTTTGGAGAAAATGGGCTTTTTGTTTAGTTGGAAAATGAGTAGTAGGAGTAAAGATTTCTATATGAAAGTTTATCCTTCCTTTGGTTATATCCTGGTTTTGGTTGTCGTTATTTTCTATAGAGACAACCATATAAAAATGACCGACCTTGAGCATATAACTATTGCAAGCAAGGTATTGAGGTTTTGGCTATTAGGTGTTGTATATTTTACCGGACTGGTATTGTTTACCGTGCTTGCACAAATGCCTTTTTCTGAAA
>NZ_JBNQGD010000412.1:0-17130 GCF_050436765.1 Arachidicoccus sp.
TAAACAATACTCTAAGAAAGGATGTTATTCCTATAAATGACAATTTATTTCCTACTTATGGCGGCATATATCGACCGGTAGATTTAATTATTACTAATAAATTAAACATTACCACCACCGATTATGCTTCGTCCGGAATTTATATTAAACAAGAAAATGTTTCTGTAAGATCAGCCGATATTTTTGTTACGGAAAAAATTGAAAATACTTGGCATGCTCCCAAAAATGTAATCATGCAATGTGCTATTTACGATAATAAAGGACAATTGGTGAAATTGCAGAAACAAGCCATTGAAGTATTATCTCAGGGAAGGCAATCTTTTACACAACAGATTACGATTGATCAACCTCATTTGTGGTGGGGTAGAAAAGATCCTTATTTATACAAAGTTGTAACGACCATTTTGGAACGAGAAAAAGTTGTGGATCAAGTTACTCAACCTTTAGGTATACGTAGTTTTAAAATAGTTGCAGAAAAAGGCCTTTTTCTAAATGGTGAATCCTATAAGATGTATGGTGTTTGTCGTCATCAAGATTGGTGGAGCTATGGAAACGCGTTGAGTTATGCACAGCAAGACACGGATATGGCACTCATTAAAGAAATAGGAGCGACTACTATTCGTTTTGGTCATTATCAGCAATCGCAACATGTGTACAACGATTGTGATAGCATAGGTTTTTTAGTATGGACAGAGATTCCTTTTGTGAATGCTGTTTCTGGAGAAGAAGCTGACAATGCAAAACAACAAATGACGGAACTGATAAGACAAAATTACAATCATCCGTCAATTTATATTTGGGGAACATCTAATGAAGTCTATTGTAAAACATCTGATGATTATACGGCGCGGTTAATAAGAACTTTAAATGATCTCGCAAAAACTGAAGACCCAGACAGATATACCGGCAGTACTAACGGATTTGGCAATTTGGACAGGCCTGAAAATTTTAATACCGACGTGCAAGGTGTTAATCGATATTACGGTTGGTATGAGGGCAAGACGGCTGACCTTGAGAAATGGGTTTCGGGATTGGAGAAGAATTACCCCGACGCTAAAGTTGTTCTAGCAGAATATGGTGCGGGTGCCAATGTTAATCAGCATACAGAGGAGGTTCCTAAAAGTGTCAACTTTAGCAAGCAATTTTTTCCAGAAGAATACCAAACTAAAGTACACGAAACGCAATGGGCCATTATAAAAAAGAACCCCTATTTAGTTTCTTCTTATATCTGGAATATGTTTGATTTTTGTGTGCCTGGTGCGAAAATAGGCGGTGTGGCTGCAAGAAATATGAAGGGCTTAATCACCTTTGACAGAAAAATAAAAAAGGATGCTTTTTATTGGTATAAAGCAAACTGGAGTAGAGAGCCCGTCTTATATATTACTGACAGACGACTTACGCAAAGAAAAAATGCCGTCACCAATATTGAAGTCTATTCCAATATATCCGCACCGATTTTATACGTAAATGGCAAAGAAATAAAATCTTTTCAAACCGGGGCTACAGATGTAAGTTATATTTTTGAAAATGTGCATCTTTCAAAAGGCATAAATACGATTAAGGTTAAGGCCGGTAAAGAGGGCAGAGCGTTTGAAGACATGGTAAACTGGACGCTATTGTAGATGCGATACGATATCGCGTATTGCTTAACCAAAGCAATGTTGTTTGATAGAAATCCCGTTTATAATACCGAGGATATTCAATAAAAATATAATTATAATTAAGGGAAGGAATATTATTTTCTTCATTAGTAATGAATACTTTGGTTTTAATTTCTAAAAGGCTTGCGCAAAAAAAGTTTCAAAAGCCACGTGAATAGGAACTATACAAAGGTTAGTCGGTACTTTTATAAAACTCGCAGGCAAATGTTCATCAATTTTTTGGATGATTAAGCAATAAAGACTCTTTTGTTCGATGTGAAGAAAAAAACGCAATAATCGTTTGGGGCATTCATCCAATACGGCCAATTGCTTTTATGGTAAACATGATGGTGCTTTATTGTCAGACCCCACAGTAGATGAATCCGGGTTAGTGCCTGAATTTTATGAGAAATTGTTTCTACAAATATATTCTAAAGATCAGGGAGGACAGGTTTTATTAGTATGTTATTATTGTTCAAAAATTAAGATAAACAAAAAAGGGAAGTCGGTAGCTGAACAGGTACACTAGAAATCATTTTTAAAATAAAAAGTAAATGAAAAAAAGACATTTTATATTAATGGCTATTTTACTGATTGCTAGTTCTTTTTTAGGCAATCCTTTTAAAGAAAAAACTGAAGTGAGAAAGGTTATTAATATCGATAAGAATTGGAAGTTTTACGAAGGTCCCTTGTCGAATGCTTATTTGCCGGAATTTGATGATGCTAATTGGAAGGAGGTTGATGTGCCACACGATTGGCGCATCCACGATAAATATAACAAAGATAATGAGAGGAGAAACGGTTATCTTCCAAAGGGAATTGGATGGTATCGGAAAATCATTAATATTAAGCCTGGATATGAAGGTAAAAGTATTTACATTTCATTTGATGGTGTGTTTAGAAATTATACGGTATGGGTGAACGGTAAAAAAGCCGGTTGGCATTTATCGGGTTATACGGGATGTGTGCTTGACATAACAAAGTTTATTGATTTTAATTCTACTAAAAATTTGTTGGCGGTATTGGTGGATAATGTCGACACAAATAAATTGGTAAAGCCTCATCCGCAAAGTGAATATGCGCCCGGAAAAGAAGGCTGGTGGTATGAAGGTTACGGCATTTATCGACACGTTAATCTGATCGTTACTAACCCGGTACATATTGCCACATGGGGTACATTCGTTTATACAACAAACGAATCTATAGAAAGTGCAGAGGTAAATATGAAAGTTAATATCGCCAATCAAACAGCACATCCTCATCATCTTATCGTAAAAAATCTGATATTCGATCCGCAGGATAAACAAGTAGCAGAAGTCTCTGATGAATATGAAATCAATGCTAATAGCAAAATTGATATTGACCAAAAGAGTAAAGTTGCCTATCCCAAATTATGGTCGACAGATCAGCCCAATTTGTATGCTGCAGTTACGCAGATTTTTTCCGATGGAGTTTTGACGGATCAATATAAAAGGGCTTTCGGTATTCGTTGGATTAAGTTTACATCCGACAGTGGCTTCTTTCTTAATGGTAACCATCTGGAATTGCGCGGTATGAATATTCATGCAGGTTTTGGAGGGTTGGGAACGGCGCTTCCTGATAGAGCAAACGAGTATGATGTGGAGCTTGCAAAAAAAATGGGTTGCAATATTATTCGTTCGGCGCATAATGACCCTTCGCCATCTTTAATGAAAGCCTGCGACAAATTGGGGATGTTGCTTTGGGTAGAAACTAGGTATCTAGGCAAAGATACTTTTGCGCTTGCTTCCCTTCACGATATGATTCAAAGAGATAGAAATCACCCTTCTATTATTTGTTGGGGATTGGCGAATAATAGTGGAAGAAATGATACCAGTCTAACAGATATGTTGAAAACTATGAATAAGCTGGCCAAAGAAGAAGACCCTACACGCCCGACTATTTTTGGTTGTGAAGCAAATGGAGATCCGAATAAAACGGGTTTTGCATTTGTAACAGATGTTATGGGATATAATGGTGGAGGCATGGGACGAGACGACAGGGATCATAAAAATTACCCCCATCGTAAAATGCTGATTAGCGAATACTCGTCCGGTAGAGGCACGAGAGGCGTTTATGAAAAAAGATTAGTAGGTGAAAATGAATCGGAAACCTGGGGGGACGGAAGAAAGGTGAGTAGCGGTTATTTGTATAGCATTTATGACTTGTGTAAATGGCACGAGAAAGAATGGGCCCATATTGCGACCAGGCCTTGGCTGGCAGGAGGAATAATGTGGTCGGGTATTGAATATTTGGGAGAAACGAGTGGATGGCCAGTGGTGACAAGTCAATTTGGTGTATTTGATGTGGCCCGATTTAATAAAGATGTCTATTATTATTATCTTCAAGAATGGACGAAAAAGCCGATGGTGCATATTTTTCCGGACTGGACTTGGCACAAAAAAGATTCTATTATAGATGTTTGGTGTTATTCAAATTGCGATAAGGTCGAATTGATGCTTAATGGAAAATCGCTGGGTATAAAAAATAAAGTGCCTTTGGGTCATATTCAATGGAAAGTGTCTTATCAACCGGGGACTTTATTGGCAAAGGGTTACAATACAAAAGGAAAGAAAATTGCCGAAGACGTATTAAAAACAGCTGAAGTCTCCACTAAGCTCTCGGCGGTTGCAGACAGGAAAATTATTAAGGCAGACGGGAATGATTTGAGTTTTATTACCATCAAAGTTTGTGACAAAAATGGAACAATGGTTCCTAATGCCGATAATTTAATTAAAGTTAATATAAAGGGTGGAAAGCTTATTGGTCTTTGTAATGGGAGCCCAACAAGCCATTTAGATCCGACATCTACACAGATGCATGGTTTTAATGGCATGTTACTAGCCATCGTTCAAAGCGAAGACCATGTAAAAAACATTAAGGTGGCCATTAGTTCAATGGGGCTGATACCTTGTTCCGTTGAAATTAAAGCCGAATAAGTTTTTTTGCTAAAGAACTTCAAATTCTTAAACAAGATGAGAAAAAATGGTTTAATTATTTTATTGGCCTTTGCATTTCCTCTAATGGCAATTGCACAAACGACGATTGGCACATCGAAATTGAAGTGGTGGCAAGATGCGAAATTTGGTTTGTTTTTTCATTGGGGATTATATTCGGTTGCTGCAGGTGATTGGAACGGTCGGCCATACAAGGGAAATGAACATTTTATGTTGTATGAAAGAATTCCCTGGAAGATCTATGGTCAAACACTTGCCACTAAATTCGATCCTGTAAAATTCGATGCAGATGTATGGGTGAAGATGGCGAAAAATGCAGGAATGAAATATATCGTTATTACTGCTAAGCATCACGATGGTTTTGCCATGTACCATTCTCCATCTAGTGATTATAATATAGTAAAGAAGACCCCTTGGGGTAAAGATCCTATGAAGCTATTATCTGAGGCCTGCAAAAAATATGGAATTAAATTATGCTTTTATTATTCACTTGGACGTGATTGGCAAGACCCGGATGTACCTACCAATTGGCCTGTAAAGGGCGGACGTAGTAATACTTGGGACTATCCAAATGAAGATAAAAAAGACATTCGAAAATATTTTGAAAGAAAAGTAAAACCTCAAGTTAAAGAGCTACTTACGCAATATGGACCGATAGGAGTTATTTGGTTCGACACGCCGGAGATGATTACACGGCAGCAAAGCAAGGAATTAAGAGAGATGATACATAAACTGCAACCTGATTGTATTATAAACGGTCGCATTGGTAATGGATATGGAGATTACTCCGTCTCAGAGCAAAAGATTGAAGGGAAAATTGATTTGCACCCTTGGGAATCTTGTGTGACTTTGAGTGGAGGATGGGGTTATAATAAATATGATTCAGCTTGGAAAAGCCCGGAACTACTTATTCGCCAACTTACAGAGACTGTGAGTAAAGGGGGTAATTATCTTTTAAATGTTGGCCCAATGGGCAATGGCGAGTTTCCCAGACCTGCAGTACAACGACTTGCAGCAATCGGCAAATGGATGCACATAAATGGAGAGGCTGTTTATGGAACGAGGCCTTGGCATATAGCCTTAGAAAAAGTAGAAGGCGCTTTATTGTCAGATGATAAGAGTCCTTCAAAAACATTGGATAAGAACATGGTAGATGTATTAAATGATGTAACCCCAAAAAATATTTTTCCGGAGATCAGGTTTACCCAAAAAGGAGGCAATATATATGTATTTGCCAATAGCATCCAAACGACTGAATTGCATGTGAAGGCTTTGGGGGCTGCATATTTTAAAAGGATAAGGAGTATATCTATACTTGGAGGACGTCGTGTGGACTGGAAGCAACAAACTGGTTACGTAACTATTAAAATGCCAAAGAAGAAAAAAGGTTCGATCAATATATATGTATTTAAGGTAGATTAAAGTAACTTAACAAACGAGTATTAGACAATAAGACTTATTTCAATTTAAATGAAATCTAAATATATTTTCTGTTTATTATTTCTATTTGTGGCCGGGCCGATATTTGCGCAAAAGGCTTATCCTATTATTCCTATGCCTGAGCAATCCATTCAGAAAGAGGGCTTGTTCATATTGAATAGTCAGACAAGTGTTTATACTGAATGTAAAGACTTTAAACCACTCGTTAAATTCCTTGATAATGAATTAAAACAGTATAAAAATATTTCTGTAATTAAGCATCGAAGAAATAAGCATAATGCAATTGTGTTTAAGAAGGTACAGATGCAAACCGCGGACCCGGAAGCTTATTCACTTGTTATTGAACAAAATTGTATCTATATTAATGCCGGTTCTTCCCAGGGAATCTTTTATGGTATTATGAGCCTAACGCAATTACTCCGGGAAGCTCCTGTTCAAAGGCACTCTGTATTTGTCAATTGTGGAGAAATTTATGATAGGCCTCAATTTAAATGGCGCGGTATAATGCTGGATGAATCACGGCATTTCTTTGGAAAGAAAACGGTAGAAAGATTATTAGACTGGATGGCATATTACAAATTGAATATATTTCACTGGCACTTGACAGATGAGCCTGCATGGCGGTTACAAATTAAACAATATCCAAAATTAACAACCATTGGAGCCATTGGTAATAAGTATGATTCAACGGCTCTGGCTAAATTTTATACGCAAAAAGAGATTAAAGAAATAGTCGCTTATGCCAAAGCACGTTTCATCACAGTGGTTCCAGAAATAGATATGCCAGGTCACGCGACGGCTGCAAACAGGGCTTATCCTGAATATAGTGGGGGAGGAGAAGGTAAATATGCCAATTTTACTTTTAATCCGGGAAAAGAAAGTACTTACCAATATTTGACAAATATACTACGGGAAACAGCTGGATTATTTTCCGCTAAAATGATACATGTCGGTGGAGACGAAGTCTCTTTTGGTAGCGAGAATTGGAAAAGAGACACTGGGATACAAAGCTTAATGAAACGGGAAAGCCTGACCAATCTTAAAATGGTAGAAGCGTATTTTATTCAGCGAATGGCGGATTCGGCGAGGCAATTTGATCGAGAGGTGTTAGCCTGGGATGAAGCTGCAGATGATTCTTTGCCCAAAGATAGTACCATTATTTTTTGGTGGCGCCAAGATCAGCCGCAACAGTTGGACAAAGCACTCAATAAGGGTTACAAGGTTGTACTTTGTCCTAGAATTCCTTTATATTTTGATTTTGTACAAGATAAATCTCATCGTAAAGGTCGAACATGGAATGGGGGTTTTTCCTCCCTGGAGAAAGTATATGCATTTTCTGCTTTGAAATATGTGAAAAATAAGAGACAGTTGCAACAAATTCTTGGGATTCAAGCTAATTTATGGACTGAAACGGTTGTTACGCAAAAGCGTTTGGACTTTATGCTCTTCCCACGCATGGCTGCTCTGGCAGAGGCAGCATGGAGTCAATCGTCTGCAAAAAATTATCAAGATTTTCTCTTTCGTTTACAGAAGGAATTTCCTTTATATAAGCAGGCAAATATTTATTATTACAATCCTTTAAATCCTGCAAAAACTCCGGAAATTACGCAATAATAATTTGTTATGAAAAAAATATCATTGTTGTTATTAAATAGCTTAGTCCTGATTTTTTTATTATGTGCAACCAAAACCAATGCGCAGAAAAAAACGAAACGACCTAATATTATTTTTATTCTTACAGATGATATGGGATATTCTGATATTAGTTGCTATGGCAATCCACTAATATATACGCCTTTTCTCGACTCAATGGCAGCTGCGGGTATTCGTGCAACAGATTATATAGTTACCAGTCCATCTTGTACACCTTCAAGAGCTTCACTATTAACAGGGCGGTATGCTTCTCGATATGGTTTGCCGGATCCCATTGCTCCCGGTTCGCCTCGTGGATTACCAGACCAAGAGATAACTATTGCAGAAATGCTTAAACAAGTTGGATACACCACTGCTATGATTGGTAAATGGCATTTGGGAGATAAACACGATTACAATTATCCTACAGCGCAAGGTTTCGATTCTTACTATGGACTTTTATATAGCCACGATTATCGCTATCCATATGTGAAAACAGATACTACACTTAAAATTTTTAGAAACCGTACACCGGAAGTAATAAAGCCGGCCGATTCTATGCTTACACATTTATATACAAAAGAAACGCTTAAGTTCATTAAGGAGCAAAAAAAAAGCAAGCCTTTCTTTTTATATTTGGCTTACAATATGCCGCATTTACCGATTGCATTTGCCGCAGAAGCAAGTTATTTAAAGGGCAAACAGCAAGCCGGGCCTTTAGGTGCAGTCGTGGAAGATTTGGATTCTAATATTGCTGTTATATGGCATGCTTTGACGCATAAAAAACTAGCTGATAATACTATTTTTATTTTCTCCAGTGATAACGGACCATGGATAGAATTTCCGATCCGAATGAGCAAAGATAGTGCTACCAAGCGTTGGCATGCCGGCACCGCAGGTGTATTTCGTGGTTCAAAAGCGCAGTCGTATGAAGGTGGAGTACGCGAGCCTTTTATTATTTATTGGAAAGGGCATACACCTAAAGGAGAGATGTTGACCAATCCTATCAGTAACGTGGATATTTTGCCGACACTTGCACAATGGACAAATGCACCATTACCAAAGGAAAGAGCACTTGATGGACAATCTATTGCAGACTTATTAACGGGAAAAGTAGATAGAAATAATTACCAACATCGGCCAATTTATATTGTCAACCACGGCAAACCTGAAGCGGTTAGATATGAGGGTTGGAAGTATCGTCAAGTTCCGGCAGGCATCGATCCGTCATCGGGCAAACCTCAACCTGCTGAAAAACAACTATTCAATCTTAATTTTGATCCAAGTGAACGTACAAATCTTATAAAAGCTTACCCGGAAAAAGCAATTGAACTCAAAAAGCTGTTTGCTGCTTTTTCTGCCTATAATGAGAATTAAAAGAAAATCATTCTTGGTTTTAAGGAGATTTCTAGTTTACGGGATCTAAAAGTACCTGCTGACATTGATATGCTACAAGAGGCAGAGATGTCAGTTGTTATTTATTCAGCAAGGCAAAAGAAAAGATTAAACGATGTCTTTGATAACGGATCAATGCTTCCAAACTATTCTGCCATAGCAACCTTTGCATATAACTAAGCTCGGATGAACCCCATCCAGATAAGCAATACAAGCTAAAACCTCTTTGCTTTATTATCATAATTATCACTGGCTCTATTGAAGCCATCGCGAAGAAGTGACTATAGCTGGAGTTACATCGGGATTAATTCCTTTGGGGGAATTCGCTACTTGGCGGGCATAGAAGTTTCGGAATATGACGACAACTGATTTCAAAGATGACGACAATGGATAACCCTTATTATTTTAGGGACGAACAGGTGAAAGGCCGCTTTAAAAAATTAGTCCACCATCTTTTTTTCAAAGAAGAAGGATATATCTTTATGAAAGATCATTTTTGTTTTACCCCCCCCTTGGGTATAGCTAGTAAGTTGTTTAATAAATTTGTCCTTACAAATTATAGGAAGAGATTTCTGAATACAGAAACCATCTATTTAAACAATATGCTGAAAGTGTCAAAGGGATTCTTTTTTAAACAATTCTACCGACAGAAGGTAGCGTAAACGATTTTTTATGATAGATAAGATATATAATTGGGGTATTATCGGCCCTGGCAAAATAGCTAAAAAGTTTGCCGAAGCATTGATGCTTGTTAAGGATGTTCGTTTAGGGGCTGTCGCCTCAAGAGATTTGTCGCGTGCTGAACAATTCGCAGAGGCTTATGGTGGTGAAAAAGCTTATGATAATTATCAGGCGCTTGCCGATGATCCCACAATAGATGTTGTCTACATCGCTTTGCCGCATTCTTTTCATTGTGAACAGACCATAATGTGCCTCCAAAATAAGAAAGCCGTCTTATGCGAAAAACCCTTGGCGCTGGATGCAGAACAAGTAAATAGGATGATACAAGCCTCACAAGAAAATGATTGTTTTTTAATGGAGGCTTTGTGGACTAGATTTTTACCTTGGCTGAAAGCTGTCCTGGAGATTATAGCCGAAGGCAAAATAGGGACTGTCAAATATGTCCGTGCAGACTTTGGATTTAAAGCTGAATATAATCCTTCGGGAAGATTGTTTGACACGAGGCTGGGTGGTGGCTCTTTGCTGGATATTGGCATCTATCCGTTGTTCTTGTGTCAGCAAATTTTAGGGCGCCCGATGCATATTGCTGCGAGCGGCAGCCTCGATTATACGACTGCAGACCGCTCATGCCACGCCATTTTACAATATGACAACGGCGGTGCCGGAATTATTACCAGCATGCTTGATTGTGATACGCCGCAGACAGCGGAAATAGCTGGCACAGAAGGAATGATTCGTATACCTTCTCCTTGGCATAGATGCAATGGGTTCGAGTGGCGAAAAACAAATGAAGATTGGCAATATATGACACTTCCCCTTGTTGCTAATGGCTTTGAATTTCAAATCGCCGAAGTAGTGCGTTGTCTGAATAAGGGACTGACGCAGAGCCCCTTATTATCTCATTCTTTCAGTCTTCAACTGAGCCGGGCGATGGATGAAATCAAAAAACAAATAGGGATAAGTTATAACGTTGGTGATTAAATAATCCTTATAAAATTGACTGCATCCTTTTTTAAATTAAAAATAACGCAATCGTTTGCACTTCTCATTTTCAGCGGTGAAGCGATTTGCTATCGTTTAGGCTTTTGTTTATATCTGTCAGTTTTTTTTAGCTTTACCTGAATACTCCTTTTAGTTGAATGTCTAATTACAATATATATAGCGATAAGGTGCTGCTAGAATTTTTAAGAAACGGCGATGAAAAGGCATTCAAAATATTGTATGATAAGTATTGGAATCAGATATTTTGTATAGCTAAAGCAAAACTTAAAAATCACGCCATCGCAGAAGAAATTGTACAGGATATTTTCACAGATTTATGGGCAAGGCGTAAGGAATTACATGTACAAAGTGAGTTAACGGCCTATCTTTCTGTTTGCGTAAAGTACAAAGTGATTAATGTGCAGGCAAAGCAACAAAGGGCCTTGATATATCAAAAATATAAATCTGCTACTCATCCATCTGCATCTTCGTCAACAGAAGATTGGTTAAGTTTTGAAGAGCTGAAAGCTGAGTTGGCAAAGGGATTGGCTGCTCTTTCTGAAAAAGGAAGAACGGCGTTTAAACTAAGCAAGGAAGAAGGACTCTCTTATAAAGAAATTGCACTTCAATTGAATACGACAGAGAAAGCTGTAGAGCGAAGTATTGCCCGTGTCGTAAAATCACTTTCTGTAAGTCTACGTCAGTTCCTCAGTATTTTCTGATTCTCGGATTATTCGGCTCATTTACTCTCTCTCTCTCTAATTACTCAAGTGGAGGATATTGTATCTATAGATTAAATGTTTTAAAAAAAAGTTAAGGGCGAAGGGGGATTATACCTTTTCATTTGACTTTAATAAAAGCATTGCTTGGAAACGCAACAAAATAGATATAACGAACTTGCCGAAAAATGGTTGAACGGAACGATTACGTCTGCCGAAGTACAAGAATACAATCAATGGTATAATATCCAACCTGGTGAAGTGATTGGAGAAGAAGATTCAGAAGCTATTAGTTCTGAAACAACATTGAAGAATAGAATATGGAAAAACATACAGACCCAAACGAAAAATAAACACTTTCGCATTCACAGGCTGAGAAAATTTCAATGGGGGAGTGTTGCTGCCTCATTGTTAATTATTATGGGTGTTTCATTGTATTTTAATTATCATCGTCACGAGACTATTTGTCCTCCAGCATTGGTAAAAGACGTTGCTTCTAAAAATGATGTATTGCCAGGTGTTAATAAAGCTGTCCTTACATTGGCTGATGGTCGAACCATAACTCTAGATAGTTCTTCCAAGGGGTTACTGGCAATGCAAGGTCTTTCAAAAATTGTGAAAGGCGCGGATGGTCAGATAATTTACAAATCCATAGGTAAGGAAATTACCGGGAAAGAATTAGAAAATAAGATGTCGACACCGATGGGTGCACAATATCAATTAAAACTTCCTGATGGCACAGAAGTATGGTTAAATGCCGGTTCTTCGATTACTTACCCTACTTGCTTTAGCGGTAAAACCAGACAGGTACATATAACAGGTGAGGTATATTTTGAAGTAACTAAAAATCGGGAAAAACCCTTTATTGTCACTACTGGGGATATGTCTATTACTGTATTGGGTACGCATTTTAATGTTAACGCTTACGCTGATGAGTCTACAATTAGAACCACTTTATTGGAAGGGCGTGTGAAGGTTTCTAACGCACTTAATGGACAAAATATTTTTATAAAGCCCGGGCAGCAATCTCAATTGAGTAAATCGGGAAACATCAAGGTAGTAAAAGTTAATGTAGATGAGGCGGTGGCATGGAAAAATGGTTCGTTCCAATTTGATAAAACAGACATTTCAGAGCTTATGCGACAAGTGTCTCGGTGGTACAATATAAGCATTAAGTATGATGGCCCTATGACTCCTGACTGTTTTACCGGCGTAATACCACGCAACTTAACGCTCAACGAATTATTGGCCATCTTGAAAGATGTGAAAGTGCATTTTAAATTGGAAAATAATATACTAAATGTAATGTCTTAAATAATATTACTTACTTAATCTACTAAACCATGAATTCTACTTGAAAACAACGATAGCCTTTAAATAAATGCCCCGGCCTGCATGCCAGGGCAAAAAATGTAAGGGCTATCCAAAATGAATCAATTGCTCACATATTTTTTAACCCGAACAAAATCAAAGTTATGCATTTAAATGCTATCAACCCTCATTTGCACCTAAGGGAAGGTGCGAAAAATCGATTGCCACAAAAAACGCTTTTGATTATGAAGCTGATGTTTCTTTTTCTTTTCGCCACTTGTTTACAACTACAAGCTAAAGTAAATGCGCAAAAATTAAATCTTGATGCTAAAAATGAAAAATTGTCTGCCGTTCTTAGTCAAATAAAGTCGCAAACGGGTTACAATTTTTTTTACAATGAAACTACGCTGAAAAAGGCGAAACCGGTAACGGTAAGGATAGTTAACCAGTCTTTACAATCTACATTGGAAAAATGTTTTTCCGGCCAACCTTTAACGTATATAATAACAAATAAGTTGATTGTTATAAAAGAAAAGGTCACAGTTTCGCCGCCGCCTTCGATTGTAACTGCTGTTGTGGTAAATAAAATTATTCACGGTAGAGTGACTGATTCAACTGGCAAACCAATTCCCGGAGCTTCCGTAATAATAAAGGGTACGCACAAAGGCGATATTACTAATGATAAAGGAGAATATCATATAAATGCGAATCCTGGAGATGTGCTAGTCTTTAAGTATGTTGGCTACACGACAAAGGAAATAAGTATAAGTGATAATAGTGAGGTGAATATGATATTAAAACCAGAAGTCTCCTCGCTGAGCGACATGGTTATTGTAGGGTATGGTGTTATTAAGAAAGTAGATCTTACTGGTGCTGTGGCGACTTTAAGTTCAAAAGAAATAGAAAACAGACCGGTAACAAGCGTTGCCAATGCTTTACAAGGCACAATGCCGGGTGTCGCCGTTACTTCGGCTGTTACCGGACAGCCGGGAAATGATGCTGCGACAATTAGAATAAGAGGTATTGGAACGTTAAATAATAGCAATGCCATGGTGGTTGTAGACGGCGTCATCTCTTCTATGAATAATGTAAATCCTAATGATATTGCTTCTATCTCTGTTTTGAAAGACGCCGCGTCTGCTGCGATTTACGGCTCACGTGCTGCTAATGGAGTAATACTTATTACGACCAAAAGAGGAAAGAGTGGACAGGCACAAATCAGCTATAGTGGTTATGTAGGCAAACAAAAGGCTACTGCATTGCCGGATTTTTTACCTTCTTGGCAGGCGGCTACATTATATAATCAGGCTTTAAAGAATGAAGGAAAGGCAGTTCGTTGGACGGATGATGAGATACAGAAATTTAAAGATGGTTCTGATCCTTATAATTATCCTAATACTGATTGGTTAGGGCTTTTCTACAATGGCAATGGTGTTCAACAAAATCATTATGTAAGTGTAAACGGAGGCTCGGACAAAAATCAATATTCTCTTTCGACCGGTATTTTTGATGAAAATGGTATAGTGAAAAAAACAAATGCAAAGCGCTACACTTCACGCTTCAATTTAAATTCACAGATCGCTAAACACTTAAAGGCAAATGCGAATATTGCTTTTACCTATAGCGGAAAGCAGGAGCCAAGTAACCCTTATACGGGTGATTTTACGCAGTTGGTTAGACAGATTAATCGTATTGCCTCAACGATACCCTATAAATATAAAAATGGCGATTATGGCCATATCGCAGATGGTAACCCGATGGCCTGGTTAGAAGGAAACAGTTTAAATGCCTATAGTTATTATAATCTTGTAGCCAATGCAGGATTAGATTGGGAAATTATAAACGGACTACATTTTAAGCCGTCAGTATCTTATGTAATGGATATTTCTCATATAAAAGATTTTAGTGCAGATCAGCAATATTATAATAGCGATGGAAGTTTGGGTGCTTATCAGGGCCCAAGTTCAGTAAAAGATATTAATACCTTTAGCAATGTAGTAACTTTTCAGGATTTGTTAGAATACGGTAGGTCTTTTGGGAAACATAATTTTAAAATATTAGGGGGTTACTCGCAAGAATATACTAAGGGTTCTTACGATGATGGTTATCGTAAAGGCTTTTTAAATAATGAACTCACTGATATAAACCTTGGTTCTACTGATGGTCAGACTACGAGTGGCTATTCATATGACTTGGGACTGCAATCTGTTTTTGGAAGATTTAATTATAATTACGACGAAAGATATCTTTTCGAAGCCAATCTTCGTGACGATGGATCATCTAGGTTCGCTTCTGACAACAGATGGGCTTTATATCCTTCTTTTTCCGCCGGATGGAATATAAGCAGAGAAGCATTCTTTAGTAATTTAAGATCTGTTTTTTCCAATTTAAAATTACGTGCATCTTGGGGTAAATTGGGTAATCAAACGATTAGTAGTTCTCTTCCAATTGATGTTCAATATTATCCTTCTATTCCACTTATCAGTTCTGATCAGAATTATACATTTGGTGGAACGGCCGCCGGTATTGCTACTGGTGTCGCACCCGTTAATGGCGCCAACGCAAATATTGTTTGGGAATCTACTCGCGAAAGTAATGTGGGTATTGATGCGGCCATTATGCATAATAAAGTGAACTTTTCGGTAGATTATTTTAATAAACTTACTACAGGAATTCTTATCGATGTGCCGGTAGCAGCGACATATGGGAAAAAACCTCCTGTCCAGAACGCGGGTTCTGTCGTCAACAGAGGTTGGGAGTTTTCCGTAGCTTACAATGATACTAAAGGAGAATTTACTTATGGAGCATCATTGAATGCCTCTTTCATTCACAATGAAGTTACCTACCTTGATGGAACCGGGCCTACTATCAGCAGTTACACCTTCCGTCAGGTTGGTTATCCAATTAATTCTTTGTATGGATATGTAGCGCAAGGAATTTTTCAGACAGATGATCAGGTTAAAAATCATGCTTATCAATCTCCTAATACAGCTGCCGGTGATCTTATATACAAAGACATAGATGGTAATGACACCATTAATAGTGCTGATAGACAATACCTGGGAAATTTTTATCCTAAAGTTACTTTTGGTCTTAATTTGACTGCGTCTTGGAAAGGCTGGGATGTTGCCATTTTATTACAGGGTGCTGCAGGTGTAAAAACATATCTTGACCTTGGCAAACTTGGTGGTGTGAGCGCAGACGCGAACAAACCGACAGTCGCTTTGCTAGATACTTGGACTACAGATAATACGAATGCTTCATTGCCAAGAATATGGTATAGTTACCAACAAAATGATCCTACAAACACACCCTCTTCATTTTGGGTAAAAGACGGATCTTATATCCGTGTGAAAAATTTACAAGTTGGATATACGCTACCTGAAAAGTGGACTAAAAGAGCAGGCATTAGCCGGTTGCGCATTTATTATAGCGGCCAAAATATTCTCACATTTGACCATTTATATAAGTGGATAGATCCGGAACAGGCTTCGACAAGCAGTATATACTATTACCCCCAGGTAAAGGTAAATACCGTCGGTTTAAATGTGACATTTTAGTAAAAGATTCTTCAACAGTTAAACAATATACACTAATGAAAAAAAATATTTTTTTAATATTGGCGGTGATCGTCGCGTTTGGATCTTCTTGCAAAAAAGATCTACTAGACCGGACGCCTTTGGATGCGTATAGTAATTCTTCATTGTGGACATCCCAATCTGATGCAGAAGCTGCATTAAATGGCTGTTACAGCGGATGGGAAAATGATTATAATATTATATACTTAGATGCGGTTTCAGATAATAGCTACAGTCAATTCCCATGGGAAGGTTACCAAGATTATGGCAATGGAAGTGTGACGCCGGCGAATACTACTGTTTCTACCCGGTGGGATTATACAACAATTCAGAAATGTAATTGGTTCTTGGAAAATATAGATAAAGTTCCAATGGACAATACCCTCAAGGAACAATATAAGGGTGAAGTTCGTTTTTTACGTGCCTATGAGTATTTTATTATGTCTCAGTTGTATGGGGATGTTCCTTTGGAAACGCACACAATTACGCCTCAGCAAGCACATGCATCTGTAAGAACACCGGTGGCAGACGTTAGACAATTTGTCTTAAATGAACTTGATACTATAGCTAATGTTTTGCCTGTGAGCTATTCGGGAGGTGATGTCGGCCATGTCACGAAAGGTGCAGCATTATCTCTCAAAGTACGAATAGAACTGTATGATAAAAAATATGCAGATTGTATTGCCGATTGCCAAAAAGTAATGGGCTTGGGCTATAAACTTTATCCTAGTTACCAGGATTTATTTCGTATTCAAAATGAGGACAATAGTGAAGTAAT
>NZ_JBNQGD010000413.1:0-3808 GCF_050436765.1 Arachidicoccus sp.
TTTAAACTTTAAATGGCTGGGACACCCATTTAGGTGTCCCAGAAAATATAAATCTCTAATCATTAGAGATTTATATATTATATAAATATGATGGTGTCAAAGTCAGGAGGAGATAAAAAATATTACTTTGCAAAAAGGTGGCAACTCTGTAATGTTATGCTCTTTGTATCTGGATGATATTGCCAGTGAATTGGAACAACATTGCTGGTATCAAATTGGTGAAATGATACAGTTAAATGATGATCTATTTGATATATACCAGGATTGTAGCGATAAAATTGCAACCCTACCTAATCGGATGCAAGACGCTTATGCTTTTCATAAATTTTTTATAGAGTTGTTTAACAATATAAAAAAAGAAATAAGTTTACTCCCCTATCCTCACAAAGCAAAACAGAGCCTTAACAATTCTCTCACAGGTATTTGCTCTATTGGATTAGTTGCCATTAGGCGTCTGCAAAAAATTCAGATGGCAAGCCCTGCATTACCTGATTTAAAAACATTGTCACGTAACAAACTGATAATAGATATGGAAAAAATAACGAATCGATGGAGTTGTGTTAAATGCTATGCGAAATTACAAACAACCAAAAACGAAATATGATGTCTCAAAAATGACGTTATCAAGATTAAAATATGACATCCATCTCCAAGAGAAATCGGACTTTGTATCCGTGTTTTCAAGCTTCATTAATCCTTTCCTAACCAGTCACCTCTAACCTCTTCACTTCATAGAGCGCATTAAATAAATATACTTTTTGTGTTTTCACTTCGGTACAGTAATAGCGGGTACGTCTTTTTTCGCCACGCTGAAAAACGCGACCTTCGCGGGTGACAAATAAATCATTTAATCGTAACTCTTCCACGTGTAAAATATTCAAAGGTCTGTTGTCATACTTACGCAAGACACGCATCAAACCTTCTTCCGCACAACTGCTGGCACCGGGATTATGCAGAGAATCGCGTAAAGCGATGGAAATATCCGCAGGAAAAATTTCTTTTTGTAAAAAAACAGAGAGCAATTCGCCATAAGTATTTTTCCATTCGCGGCCATGTGGCGCAACCGAATGTTTGTGCGTCTCATAAACGCATCCATGCGCGAACTCGTGTAATAATGTAATTAAGAAAGAATATTTATTGAGATTGCTATTGATAGAAATACGATGATTCTTCCCTTGGTACGCATTCCTGTAATCGCCTAGTATTGAAGACCTGGCTTGCGTTACAGTAAGATGCACGCTATATTTCTGCAAATAAAAAACAACGTCATCAAAACAACTATCAGGCAAGTAGTTTGCCAATGCTTGTAATGGATGCCGCTCTGTCCTAGCCATTTTTACTGCTATTCTTATTCATAATAAAGGCGTCGCGGGTTTCAAAAACAGAATAAATAACATATAAAACCAAGGAGATGATAATAGCCGGGACGTTTCTGGTTTCTTTAGCAATCAGGACATAAGCGATTGCAGCAATACCTAATATAAAAAATTTTAAAACCGTCATCAACATAATGCTACGAATAAAAACATTGGGATTGGGATTCTTTAGCGCTTTTGCATGCTGAAATGTTCCAACCAGTGCCAACAAAAATAAAATAAGATTGGCTACCACCACTACATTCACGTCTACATAAAAAGATAGTTTTATCAACCCATTTCTAATAAATAAACAAACGGTGCATATAATGATAAACAGCAACAAAAGGGTAACGTAGTTCTTTTTCAGCCCGAACTTTTTCATGTATAAATTTTTATCGGTTTTTAATGGTCATAAATGATCCACCAAAATAATGATCACTTTGTGTATAAAGGATGATGATGGTTCATTTACAATTTCCTCTGTTTAAACATTGCAAACTTACCTACAAAATTTGAGTTATTCATAAAGCACTGCGACCAATATCCTTATTTTTTATACAATATTGCTCGCTGCGAACCAGCACTTAATCACTGAAAACAAAAACGATCTCATACAGCAAATTATACCACTGAAAACAACGGCTAAAACATTAGAAATCCCAAAAAGGCGGTACCGCTTTTTACCGGTGGGTGGGATCATATTAAACCGGTATTAAAAGTCCTGTTCCCTAATGCTGTATGAAGGGTTATCTTTTTGGAATACTCATCATAGATATTGACTAATTTGGACTGGGGATAAAACCGTTGTTCTTTGCCCCGCCCAGGATGAGTTGAATAAATATTGGTTTAAGCTTAATCATCACTGGTTTTTAGAATTAATAAATAAAAGGAATAAATTTTTTTGTCTTAACCCGGTATGCACCAAATTGTGCTTTGTACTTTTCAGCTAAGTAGCTGTCCAGCTTTGGGATATTGTAAAAAGCAAAAAAACAGAAAAGGAATGCAGGAATGATTACTGAATAGGGGTTCCGGGTGACGATGGCATAAGCACTTACCCATAAAAGGTCGCCAAAATAATTGATATGCATAGCGTAGGCGAAAAGTCCTTTTGTATAAAGCATACCTTTATGCTCGGGCTGCTGTTTCCAGAAATGTCTTTGCAGTTCAGATAACGTATTGAGCAGAGAACCTGCCAGAAAAATAAAGATACCAAAATAATCCCACCCACCAATTGGTGATTGGCGGCTGTACACCAGTAAAGCAAACCCGATGTAATACAGCGCAAACGCGAAAGGCACGCTAAGGCTTTCTTCCCAGAGGATTTTTCGCTTCAGCAGATAAAGCATCATAAAGGTCAGCCGAATAAAAACAATAAACGAAAAAACGAAAACGATACTTCTACTCCCAAGATCACCCGGCTGCGTATGTATGCCAATCTTGTTTAAAAGAACTGTACCGCCGCCCCGGAATAATATCCAGTAAGCCAATGTTAGTAATAGCAGTTCCAGCAAAATAATGATTGTTTTCTGAGGGATACTTTTTGATTTCTTTCCGTATAGTTCCATAATATATTTTTATCAAATAATTACCCGATTAGTCCGGTAGTTCTTTGGCGTAAATATTGCACGATGCAAGTATAGTACCGATTTCATCGCCCGTGATACCATTGGATACCACGCTGAAGATGTTGTCACAATCCAGGAAATCGAAATTCCCGCTTTTGACACCACGGTTAATATTTAATAGTTGGCTTAACGTCGCCAAGTCTGTTTCCTGTAATGTATTTGCTTTAAAAATAAGTATTTCTTCCATCTAAACGCAATTTGTCAGACAATATTTTTATTATCCTTTGCTACTTTTTAATCCTTTGAAATATACTTTCAAATGATGACTTCCGTGTTGTGGTGCAACCACATCCATTGACAACACTGTCATAAAGAATTCGATGGGCCCGTAAAATTTGCTGCTCGTAAATGCTCTTAAAAAGAACAAACCAAACCGACTTATCCAATAAGGGATATGTGTTATCTTTTCTTTTCTGCCGCTAACCTCGAAAGCAGTTTTGGCAATCTGGCGGTATGTTAAATTGTCGGGTCCACCCACCAAAATTTCTTTATCGTTGCTCTGAATTGCATCAGCACAGACTTTTGCGAGATCTTCACCATGTATAGGGTTCATCCTATGGCTCCCATTTCCGAAAAGGAAAATCCTTCCTTTTTTTGCCATAGTGTAGAATTCGGCCATGTCAGAAAAGTAGCCCGTAGGGCGGATGATGCAATAATCAAGTCCCGAAGATTCCAACGATTTAACAAACTTTTCTTTCGCATTGCAGATCTTAAGATTGGTTAGATGCTGTCCATGTAGAACGGAAACATAAATAAATTTCCTGACACCGCTTTTTTTTGCTTCTTCGAGCAAATTGATATTTGCCTGATAATCCACATCCATAT
>NZ_JBNQGD010000414.1:0-8789 GCF_050436765.1 Arachidicoccus sp.
CACAATAAAAAAGATTGCAGCATATATTAGTAGGTGCAACGACGTAATAAAGCCCCAAGAAATTACCCGTAATAACAAATAATATTGGGCAAATATAATCTTGGTGGGGACAACTGCAAATGAAATAAGGTTTGTTTATTAAATTAGGTACTTAATTTTCAACAATAAATTCTAAGCAGACTCAATTTGCCAAAAAGGTTGCTAAGATTATTGATTTTTGCTTCAATGACATGCAATTGTTGTGTAACTATTATATTTCGTCAAAGGCGCCGGCACCCTGCCTTATTACTTCGTAGGGCTCTTTGGTGCAATCCACAATCGTTGACGGCTGCATATTGCCAATACCGCCATCCACGACAATGTCGACTAGGTTTTTGAAGTTCTCGTACATTAATTCAGGGTCAGTATATTCCTCAACCATTTCTCCTGGTAAAGAGGTGGAGAGAATTGGATGCGTCAACTCGGTTAACAAAGTTTGGCAGATTTTATTATCCGGCACACGCAAGCCAATCGTGTTTTTTTTCGTTTGTAAAATTTTGGGAACTTCCTTGCTGGCCGGTAAAATAAAGGTAAACTGGCCGGGTAAATGATGCTTCAATATTCTATACAGGGGCGTTGATATGGCTTTGGTATATTGGCTAAGAGCACTCAAATCTTTGCAGATAAAGCTCATTTGTATCTTTGGCAATTGTATCTGTTTGATGCGGGCAATTCGTTCAACGGCTTTATGTTGGAATATGTCGCAGCCCAACCCATAAATGGTATCCGTTGGATAGATGATAACACCACCATCTAACAAACATTCTACAATGGTTTTTATATTTCGTGAATTGGGGTCTTTCGGATGTACTTGTAAAAACATTTTTAAAATTAATCTTTTTTTTAAAAAAGGATTAACTACTTTTCAGTTTATTGTATTTTTGGACTTCAAATTTTTTGAACAATGCATCTAAAAAGTGTTGATACCGTTGACGACATCAGTCCTGAGTGGTTTAAAAAGAAATATTACGACACCCAAACACCTATAATTATTAAAAATCTCGCCAAACAGTGGCCGGCTTATCAAAAATGGGGTTGGGACTATTTTAAAGAAAAACTTGGGAATGAAAAAGTAGGCATCTACAATAATGTAAAAAGTGATCCTTATACCCCGATTAATAAGGCAGATGACTATGTATTGTTTGGTGATTATATTGATATGATACGCAAAGGTCCTGCGGAGTGGCGTATATTTTTATTCAATATTTTTAACCACGCCCCTGAGTTGGCAAAAGATTTTACTTGGCCTACCCAATTAATGAAAGGTTTTGTAAAACGTGCACCTATGCTGTTTACAGGAGGTGAGGGTGCGGTTACACACATGCATTTTGATATTGATTTAAGCCATATCCTCCATACACAATTTATAGGTCGAAAGAGAGTTTTACTTTTTCCCTACGACCAGCAGCACAGGCTATATCGCAAACCGTTTGAAGTCCTGAGTTTAGCTGATTACTCTCATTATTACAATCATGAAAATAGTAAGGTAGATTACCAAAAATATCCGGCATTAGAATTAGCAGAAGGCTACGACGTTATTTTGGAACACGGTGATACATTGTTTATGCCAGGCGGTTTTTGGCATCATATGGAGTACTTAGAGAGTGGATTCGCCATGAGCCTTCGCGCAATCAACCATTCAGTGCCGACCTTTTTAAAGGGAATTCTAAACATTACTGCTATGCGTGGTATAGATACATTAATGAAAAAAACACGCCCGGAGAAATGGTATAATTGGAAAAATAAAAAAATATTTGATGAGGCTGAAAAGGAATTGTTGGAGACCAAATAACGCTTTTCTTGCATTTAATTTGAAAATACCGCATTCAAAAAATAGAATACGGTATTTTCATTTTATAGTTCTCTTTCGATATAATAACTTTTCATTTTCCTTTTTTTTTCGGAACTTCGAAGGAGGCTTAAGCCTAAGCCTCTTATTTTTCTGCCTAAATTACTGCTCCATATATTTTAATTCATTTCAAGAGTTTAACTATGAGGAAATTCGATGTGGTTATTATTGGTAGCGGTCAGGGGGGCAATCCACTCGCACATGCTTTTGCGCAGGCGGGTTATCAAACTGCGATGATAGAACGAAATCTCGTCGGCGGTACTTGCATAAATATTGGTTGTACTCCCAGTAAGACGTTGATTGCATCTGGCAAAGTAGCTCATACAATAAAACGTAGTGAGAAATACGGTATTTATGTAGAAGAGATGCGCGTGAAAATGAGTGAGGTAGTAAGTCGGAAAAATAAGGTGGTCAAAAGTTTTCGCGATGGTGTGGAGCAGGGGTTAAAATTGCAAAAGAATATCACGCTCATTAAGGGGCACGCAAGATTTATAGAGCCATATCGATTAAATGTAGAAATGAACAGTGGTGCTAGGCAAAAAATAATGGCAAACAGAATCGTCATAGATACAGGTGCGCGCAATAGGGTGCCTGAAATTGATGGACTAACTTCGATCGATTTTTTTGATTCTACTTCTATTATGAATATTAAAGATGTACCAGAACATTTAGTAATTATTGGTGGTGGTTATAACGGATTAGAAATGGGGCAACTGTTTTTACGTCTGGGAAGTAAAGTAACTGTTATTGACGCCTCTAAAAGGTTGCTGCCCAAAGAAGATGAAGACATTGCCGCGGAAATTCAGCACGTATTAGGAAAAGAAGGCATGAAAATATATGTAAATGCCACCATAGAGAAAGTCTCGAAGCAAAATAGGGATTCCTTAACTTATGTTTTTTTTAAACAAAATGGTGGTAAGAAAAAATTGATTGCTTCACATATAATGATCGCTGCAGGTCGTATACCAAATACGGATGATCTGGGCTTAGAGGCTGCAGGTATTGTTACCGACGAAAATGGATTTATAAAAGTTAATGGCAAACTGGAAACAAATATTGAGAACATTTATGCCATTGGAGATGTAAATGGAGGGCCGGCTTTTACGCATATTGCTTATGATGATTTTAGAATTTTGAAAGCAAATATTTTGGATAAGAAGCAACAATCGACGAGAAATCGTCTAATTCCTTATTGCATGTTTATCGATCCACCATTAGGTCGCGTAGGGCTCTCAGAAGATCAAGCAAAGCAGAAGGGAATTAAATATAAAATCGCCAAAATGCCGATGTCCAAAGTGGCAAGAGCCTTAGAAACGGGACAGTCCAAAGGTTTGATGAAGGTACTCATCGATACATCGACTGATAAAATTTTGGGCGCGAGTATTTTGGGCGATCAAGCAGGTGAGTTGATGAATATGCTACAAATTGCGATGTTAGGTGGTCTAAAATATCAGCGCCTTCGTGATGGTGTTTTTGCTCATCCTACCTACGGCGAATCGCTCAACAATCTTTTTGCTTCTTTTGCTACTGGTAAGGGCAAATAGGGATTAAAATCCCTTCCCAAAATATTGGGTACAAGGATGGTCATTTCATGGTTTCACCAGTATGTATTATAGGATGTACGATAACGTCGGAGCTCATAACAGTAGAAATGACCAGGGTGTTACGCGAAACGCATTTTAAATTTTCATTATTTAAAATTCTTTTATGGTAGATCGTTATTTAGAAGTTCGAGGCCATTCTCACAGAATTTGCGCACCGCTTAAAATAGAGGATTATGTTGTACAGCCCATTGTGGATGTAAGTCCACCAAAATGGCATTTGGCCCACACTACCTGGTTTTTTGAAACTTTTGTTTTAAAGCCTTTTAAGAAGGATTATCGAGAGTTTGACGCCGACTATAGTTTTGTTTTTAATAGTTATTATGAAGCGATTGGAGAACGAGTAAAAAGACCAGACCGTGGAAACCTTACACGCCCGACCGTGGAAGATGTGTATAATTACCGAAAATACGTAGATGAACAGATGGTGGAATTGTTGCAAGGAAATCTTTCAAAAGAACTGCAAAATGTCGTTGAATTGGGATTGCAGCATGAGCAACAACATCAGGAGTTGCTGTGGACGGATATTAAATACATTTTGGGGAATAATCCACTGTTTCCCGCTTATTCGACTGAATATATTTATAGGGAAGAAAATATTTCAGAAAAAGGGTTTGTTCAATTTCCTGAAGGTATTTATGAAATAGGTTATAAGGAGAATGATGGGTTTTTCTTTGACAATGAAAAAGAAAGGCATAAAGAGTTTTTAAATGAATTTTCTATTAGAAAGTCTTTAGTTTCTAACGAAGAATATTTGGCTTTTATAAATAGTGGAGGCTATAAGAATCATCAATATTGGCATTCTGATGGCTGGGCCTGGGTACGAGAAAATAATATAGAAGCACCCATGTATTGGTACAATATTTATGATAAATGGTATTGCTATACTTATCAGGGAATAAAAGAAATAGAGGCTCAAAAAGCAGTCTGCCACGTAAATTTTTACGAAGCCTCGGCTTTTGCCACGTGGAAAGCAATGCGCCTGCCGACTGAGGCTGAATGGGAAGTGGCTGCTGAGAAATTAATCTGGGGTGAACGTTGGGAATGGATGAATAGTGCTTATCTGCCGTACCCCGGGTTTAAAAAAGCAGACGGTGCTATTGGGGAATATAACGGTAAATTCATGGTAAATCAGCAAGTCTTGAGAGGCGCATCGGTGGTTACTTCACCGCAGCATAGTCGTATCACCTATCGGAATTTTTTTCAACCAAACTTACGTTGGCAGTTTACGGGAATACGTTTAGCTAAGTGAGCTCCCAGGAAACGAAAGATTTCGGGGTTTTACGGTCATGATATAAAATTTTAAGAAGATGCCTTCATTTTGCGAAGATATTTACGCAGGACTCTGCGCAACGCCCAAACAGTTACAGTCAAAATATTTCTATGATGAGAAAGGAGATGAACTTTTTAGGAAAATTATGACTGCCCCTGAATACTATATCACTAATTGCGAAATGGAAATCCTTTCTGAGCAAACTACTGATATAATTGATGCTTGTTTTAAGTTGGTAAAAACTTTTAATATAATAGAATTGGGTTGTGGGGATGGCGCTAAAACAAAGTATTTATTAAAGAAACTAGTAGAGAAAAATATTGATTCAATTTTTATTCCTATTGATATTTCTGCTAATGCTTTGCAAATTATCGAAAAGAGTCTTAAGCAAGAAATTCCTTCAATGAAAGTAATAGGATTGAACGGAGATTATTTTGAAATGTTGCCCAAGGCAAATGTCGTAAATGGACATATTAGAAACAAGTTGGTTTTGCTTTTGGGTTCTAATATCGGCAATATGTTGCCTGAAGAAAGTTTAGATTTTTTGCGGAAGATATTCGACCATTTAGATGATGGAGATTTGTTGTTTGTTGGATTCGATTTAAAGAAAAATCCTAAAAATATTTTGGCTGCATATAATGACGTTGCAGGCATTACCAAGGATTTTAATCTCAATTTACTTCAACGGATTAATACAGAACTAGGTGCAAATTTTAATCTTGATAAGTTTGATCATTTCCCGGTTTATAATCCGATTAGTGGAGCTTGCAAAAGTTTTCTGATCAGCTTAGAAGAACAAGAAGTAAAAATAAAAAGGTGTAAAAGTTCTTTTCATTTTCTAAAAGACGAAGCTATTCAAATGGAAATTTCTCAAAAATTCTCTATGGATATGATTAACAATTTTGCGCAGCGGGTAGGCTTCAAGGCTATTCGAGAATTCTTTGATTCTAAAAGATGGTTTGTGGATGTACTTTGGCAGAAATAATAATTCAATTGGTATATCCGGGTTCTATAATTTTACTTGGCTAAAAAAGGTATACCTTTAAAAGAAAAACCTATGGCACATATTCGTCTCAGTAAAATAGACCCCAATCCTCCCGAAGGGTTTGAGAAGCATAAGATTAAGGAGCAGACAAAAAAGATGCTGAATGATTTGGATGAATTACAGAACAAATTGTACGCAGGTCATCAACATTCTGTTCTAATTATCTTGCAGGGTATGGACGCCTCGGGAAAGGACGGTGCTGTGCGAAAAGTATTTGAAGGTATAAACCCACAAGGGATAGATGTACATTCATTTAAAGTACCGACCGAGGAAGAATCATCTCATGACTTTCTGTGGCGTATTCACAAACAAACACCACAAAAAGGAATGATTAAAATCTTTAATCGGTCGCATTATGAAGATATTTTAGTCACGCGCGTACATAAAATCATTGATACGAAGACGGCAAAAAAAAGAATGAAGGCCATCAATGATTTTGAGCAATTGCTTAGTGAAAATCATACACATATACTAAAATTTTATCTACATATTTCCAAGGAAGAACAGACAGAACGATTAAAAGAACGATTAACTATTGCTCGAAAAATGTGGAAATATAATAGTAATGATTTTAAAGAAGCGGAGTATTGGGCTGATTATCAAGCCTACTACGAAGATTGTTTTAATGATTGCGGTGAGATTCCATGGATAATTGTGCCCGCTAATAAAAACTGGTATAAAGAATTTTTGATTACAGAAGCATTACATAACCTCTTAAAAAAGTTGCATTTGAAATACCCCATATTAGAAAATAATAAAATTTAATATGTATTAGATTTTCATTACATTTGATAGCGTATTGCTATTATTAATACCTAAAACCTATATCATGGGATTCGTAAAAGAATTTAAAGAATTTGCCGTAAAAGGCAATGCCATCGACCTAGCTGTCGGTGTGATTATTGGTGCTGCTTTCGGGAAAATTGTTACCAGCATCATAGAAGATTTGGTAATGCCTGTTGTTTCAAAAATAATTGGGCAACCAGATTTCAGTAAGCTTTGGGTGGATTTAAATGCTAAAGCAGCTAGCGGCCTTGCGCTGGCTGATGCCAAAAAAGTGCAGGGGTCGGACATTTTTGCATATGGTAATTTTATTACTGTGGCTATCAATTTTTTACTTATTGCCGTTGTCATTTTTATGATGGTAAAAGGAATCAACAAATTGAAGAAGAAACAAGCGGAAGCTCCGGCTGCAGCTCCTGCACCTACTAATGAAGAAGTATTGTTGACAGAAATAAGGGATGCCTTGAGAAACAAATAATATTTCTCTTCCTGCATTGAACAAGAATAAAATTGTATTTTTACAAAATCCCGAAATTAATTTCGGGATTTTGTTTTTGTCCTTTAAATAGAATTCATTGAGTACGCCTGTTTATCAAATCAAATTACCGCAGTTCGAAGGTCCTTTTGATCTCTTACTTTTTTTTATTGAAAGAGATGAGTTGGATATTTATAATATACCAATTACAAAAATTACTAACGATTTTTTAGACTATATACATCATCAGGAGAACCTCAACATTGAACTGAGCAGTGAATTTATTTTGTTCATCTCTACACTCATGCGTGTAAAGGCGAAGATGCTTTTGCCCAGGAAAGAACTAGATGATAAGGGCAATGAAATAGACCCGAGACAAGAACTTGTAGATAAAATCTTAGAGTACAAAAAATATAAAGAGGCGGCATCGGAGCTTGCGGAAAAAGAGACCTTGCGCCAATTAATGTTGAAACGTGGCAACCTGCAAAAAGAACTCAATCAAATAGGAGAGGTTGCCGCTGAAGGGACTGAAATTGAAACCGTCAACTTATTCAAGTTGATGAAAACTTTTGAAAAAGTAATTCAGCGCTTGCACGATCGAAATAATAAACCTGTCCATACAGTTGTCCAATACAACTACACGATGGAGGGAAGTCGAGAATATGTTTTAACGTCGGTGAGGGAAAAGCAGTCCGTTTCTTTTGAGAAAATATTTTCTATTTGCGAAGATAAAATTCACGCGCTTTTTCTTTTTTTGTCTTTGCTGGAATTATCCCAAATGCGTTTTATGACGCTGCAAGTTGGTGAGGGCCGCAATAATTTCATTATTGAGTGGAACAACCGTCGCGAGGAAGAAATCGCGGAAACCGGCCTGCCTCAAAATGAAGAAGAAGTGTTTAGCTCAGATAATTAACCCGCTCTATTTTTCAATACTAAATTATGGAAATTTTCTTTTCTTGCATCTTATAATAGGATAAGGTTGCAACCCTTTTTGTTTTGTACATCGCTCTTATACGCATAAGAAGCATTGTATGAGGTTTTAATTATTTTACTATTAAAAACTACAAAAATGGAAGCGGCAAAAATATTGGACAGCTCTTTATTGGATATTTTATTTGAAAATAGAAACAAGTATTATGGCGCTTACCAATTGCGCAAGAACTACAATCGAAAATTATTGTCTGCACTTCTGTATACAATTGCTATAACTATTATATTTTCAATTATTGCCCTGCATCACAAAAAAATGACCAAGGCAGCTGCAATGGCATTTCCTGTTGCCATTACAATAAATGCGGTGCAAGTGCCTAAGCCCAAAATAGCCGCGCCTAAACCTCCAAAATCGTCGATGGCGCCGAAACTGCAAGAGGTTAAATTTACAATTCCTAAAATTTCGAACGACAAATTAGTGTCCTCCGATGAAATGCCGCCGAAGCAAACGGCAACCAATATCAATATTGGCGCATTCAATCAAAAAGGTTTGAACAGGCCGGGGCTGTTGGCGACGCCGCGCGAAAATCAAGGCATTGGTCAAGCGGGAAATGGTTCGGCCAACGCAAATGGTCATGGAGGGGCAGATGTGACTTTTGTAACGGTACAGGTAAAGGCACAGTTTCCAGGAGGTGCCGATGCTTGGAAAAAGTATTTGGAAAGGAATCTTCGTCAAGAGGTTCCAGTTGACAATGGTGCACCGGCTGGTCTGTATGGTGTTACTGTTTCCTTCC
>NZ_JBNQGD010000415.1:0-7686 GCF_050436765.1 Arachidicoccus sp.
AGCAGGCTGATAGAACCATAAAGGCTTTTGCATCTGCAGGAGTTCCATACAAGAAAATGGTGATGGGTGTGGCTTTTTACGGCCATTCATATATTATTAAAGGAAGTGCAAATTTTAATGGTTTAGGTGATAGCATTGTGAGGCGTGGTAGGGGCTATGGTTACAGCTTTATTAAGGATAGTTTGATTGGTTATCATTATTATCGTGATCGTCATGCAAAAGCTGCATATTGGTACAATCCTGTTAAAAAGGAATTTATTACGGCAGATGATAACTGGTCCGTAAAGAAGAAATGTCAATATGTATTGCATCACAAAATGGCAGGCGTTATGTTTTGGGAGTATGTTTCGGACTCTAAAGAATATTTATTGGACGAAATAGATAGAGTATTACCCATGGATTAGGCGTGTTTTCAACTTTTTTTCTTCTGTCATAGTGACGCTTTTTAAGCCATGCAAACAGGCGAAAAACGGCCGCTAATTCCTTATTGCCGGCTTCATAATATATCTTGTAGTAATATTGCTCACTTAATTTAAGTAAAAAAACCTTAAACTTGCATCGTTTTTGGTCATAAGACCGAAGCGGGAAGTAGGAAGACCGAGCTTTATTATTCATCGTTAATTATTCGTCATTTAATAAATGTTACACATCGTATTTGAGCCCTCGGCGGCAGAAGTTTTGGAACAAAGTTTTGTATTAGACGAGACCTTGCAAGGAGAAATTCTGGTAATTGAAGATGACTATGCTGTAGGGCCATTGCAAAATATTTCGGATGCAGATGGGTGGCAAGCAAGAAAATCATGGTGGGAAAAAGTTCTGGAACATTCGCCTTATATAGGGCAATTAGCCGTTGTAGATGACAAGCTAAAGGTGCATCAACTTAAAAAGAAGTTGGAAGAGGATCTTGAATTGCAAGCTTGGATCTGGATAGGCCAAAATCAACATGATGTTTGTGGCTATTACTGGCTAATGATACAGTTGGCAAAATTCCAGGGGCGTTTGCAGATTTTGTATTTGAATAATTTGCCCTTTATCAACGAAAAAGGAGGTATATTTTATCCCACTAATTTATACGAGATTCGGCCCAGTGAATTTTTAAAAGCCAAACGACTGGCCCGAGAGATTACCTTATCAGAATTTGAGCTGGATCCCGATGAATGGAAAAAACTTTGCAACGAAAACGCAATTGTGCGTACTTTGGAAGGAGGGAAAAAAATTATTTCTCAACCTGAGACGTTCTATGACAAAGAGATATTAACTATATTGGGTAAATCCTCAATGAAACTGCACCGATTATTAGGCAATCTTTTGACCAAAATGAGAATCAAAACGGGGGATGCCTTTTTAGTTTGGAGGATAAAAGAGATGATTGCTCAAAATCAAATTCTGATACAAGGCAGTTGGGAAAAAGGGTGGAAAGATATTACATTGAAAGCGACAGGAGGAGAATTGTTTGTGGAGGTGGATACCACAGTGATGGATGACGAAACAGATTGATCAATTATAAATTCTGGTCTTCTGACTTTTTAACTGCGAAACAAATAACTGACAATACAAAATAGACAACGGACAACATAAAATGGCCAAAGAAACAAAAAGAGAATTAGACTTAACAATTGAAACAGGCGTTCAAGGACAGTACAAAAATTGGTTCCTTGATTATGCCTCTTATGTGATATTAGAGCGAGCTGTTCCTGCAGTGGAAGATGGTTTAAAGCCCGTGCAACGACGTATTTTGCACGCGATGAAAGAAATGGACGACGGTCGTTTCAATAAGGTAGCGAATATTATCGGGCAGTCCATGCAATATCACCCACATGGAGATGCAAGTATTGGGGATGCCTTGGTAAATATGGGACAGAAAGATTTATTGATAGAAACACAGGGTAACTGGGGTGATGTGCGCACAGGCGACGACGCTGCGGCTGCAAGATATATTGAAGCACGCTTATCTAAATTGGCCTTGGAGATCGCTTTTAACCATAAAACTACCGAATGGCAAATGAGCTACGACGGTCGGAAAAACGAGCCCGTGACCCTACCCATGAAATTTCCTTTATTGTTGGCTCAAGGTGCTGAAGGTATTGCCGTGGGACTATCAACAAAAATATTGCCGCATAACTTTCTGGAATTATGTGATGCCTCCATCAAGCATTTAAAAGACAAAAAATTTGAAATCTATCCGGATTTTCAAACAGGAGGTATGGTCGATATTTCTAACTATAATCAAGGCAAACGCGGCGGCAAAGTAAAAGTTCGTGCGGAGATTGAAGAAGTGGACAAGAAGACTTTAGTGATTAAAAATGTACCTTATAGTGTTACTACCTCCTCCTTAGTGGATAGCATTGTAAAAGCCAATGACAATGGTAAAATAAAGATTAAAAAAGTCACCGATGGAACAGCCAAAGATGTGGCCATTTTTATAGAGTTGGCCCCAGGGATTTCACCTGATATTACTATTGATGCGTTGTATGCTTTTACTGACTGCGAAATTAGTATCTCTCCTAATGCCTGCGTAATTGTTGACAATAAGCCTCGTTTTATAAGCGTTACGGAATTGTTGCAATTATCTACAGATAAAACGAAAGGATTACTACAGCGGGAGTTGGAAATTAAGTTGCAGGAGCTCGAAACCAAGTGGCATTATACTTCTCTGGAAAAGATCTTTTTTGAAGAAAAAATTTACAAGGAACTAGAAGAAAAGTATAAAACATGGGATGATGTAATAGTCGCTATTGACAAAGCTTTTACGCCTTTTAAAAAGAGATTGAAAAGAGAAATTGAACGGGAAGACATTATAAAGTTGACTGAAAAACCTGTTCGCCGTATCTATCGTTTAGATATTAATGAACTAAATGAGCAGATAAAAAATATCGAAGAAGAAATTAATCAAGTGCAGTTCGATTTAGACCATTTGACTGACTTTGCGGTGACCTATTTTGAAAATTTGAAGAAGAAATATGGCAAAGGTCGCGGGCGTAAAACAGAAATAAAACTCTTTGATACTATTTCTGCGAAGCAAGTGGTGATTGCCAATACGAAGTTGTACGTTAATTACAGTGAAGGCTTTATTGGTACGAGTTTAAAAAAGGACGAGCTATTGTGTGAATGTTCTGACTTAGACGACATTATTTGCTTTACAAAAGCCGGTATAATGAAAGTCGTAAAAGTTGCCGATAAAGTTTTTATAGGTAAAGATATTTTACACGCAGAAGTCTTTCTGAAAAATGATGAGCGCACTACCTATAATATGATGTATCTGGATGGCGATTCAGGCGTAAGCTATGCAAAGCGTTTTAACGTTACAGGCGTCACGCGTGATAAAGAATACAATCTTACCAAAGGAACAGAAAAAAGTAAAGTGTATTATTTCTCTGCTAATCCGAACGGCGAAGCCGAGATAGTGAGGATTTTACTGAGCCCTAATTGTAATGCACGCAATAAAGAATTAGATTTTGATTTTAGTACTTTGGAGATAAAAGGCCGTGGCAGCAATGGTAATCAGGTGGTGAAATACCCGGTTCGGTCGGTAAAACTGAAAGAAAAAGGCAAATCTACTTTAGAGGGTAGAAAACTTTGGTTTGATGACAAATTTGGGAGGTTAAACACGGAAGAAAAAGGACAGTTTTTAGGTACTTTCGAGAATGAAAATCTCTTAATTATATTTAATGATGGCAGTTATGAGATTACTGATACCGAATTACTACAGCGTTTTGATATAGATAAAATAGTTTTAATCGAACAGTTCAACCCTGAAAAAATTCTGAGTGCTGTTTATTTAGATAATGAAAAGCAGCAGTTTAATGTGAAGCGTTTTAAAATAGAGACATCCACTTTACACAGCAGATTCTATTTTATAAAAGAAGCTGAAGGAAATAGGGTAGAAGCGGTAACCTCAGACGAATCACCCATATTGCATGTGCATACGGGGCGTGGTTCTTCGGTTAGGAGTGTGAAATTTAAAATAGCCAACTTAGTAGAAGTGATGGGCTGGAAAGCTATTGGCGCTAAGTTGATGGACTTTAGCAAAACCGTTGAGATGCAATGGGCACCAAAACAAAATGCTGAGCAACCTAGCTTGTTTGAATAAGATTTATGACTATTTTACAGCATGCAAAGTGGAAATAAATATAAAAACGGCTTTATATTTGATATTAAATAAGGTGTAGGCGGTTGTGCCGAAATAAAACGACACACATATTAGATATTTTAAAACATAAACAGACAGTTATGAAGAAATTGTTTTTAGTGATTACTGGTTTTGCGCTCATAGCGTCTTTAGGTAGCTGCGTCGCAAAAAGAAAGCTTATAGATTCGCAGTTGCAAGCGCGCCAATTGCAAGGAGACAGCGCTATGTTGGCCAACCGGGTGAGTAATCTGCAAGATCAGTTGTCAGATTTGAACAGTAAAAATAGCAACCTTAAAAATGATATTGATAATTTAAACGGTCAGGTAGCTTCTTTATCGCACAACAATAGCAGTAAACAAGGCCAACTGGAGATGAGTCAAAAGGCATTAAAAGACCAACAAGCCAAGCTACAGCATTTGCAGGATTTATTAGATGCACAAAAACAGAAATCGAATGAGTTAAGACAAAAGATGGCGGACGCTTTGGCTGGATTTAATTCCAACGAACTGACTGTAACGCAAAAAAATGGTAAGGTATACGTAAGTATGCAGGAAAGCTTACTTTTCCCGTCAGGAAGTGCCGTGGTTAGTAAAAAAGGTATAGATGCTCTTGCTAAACTGGCAGCCGTTCTCAATACAAATCCAGATATACAAATTGATGTGGAAGGCCATACGGATTCTATTCCCATTCGGGGCAGGTTTCAGGATAATTGGGAGTTGAGTACAGCACGAGCTAATTCTATTGTGCGCATTTTGATTGACAGATATAGAGTAAGCCCGCTCAATCTTATTGCTTCCGGTCATAGTCAGTACGATCCGGTAGACACAAATGCTACCCCTGAAGGCAGAGCCAAAAACCGACGTACGGATATTATTCTTTCCCCGAAATTGGATGAGTTATATAAAATCATTAATAATTAATAATGATAATAGAAAAGGCGTTTTTCCATAAGTAAGTAAGGGTGACGAATTTTTTGACAAAACAGGATGTATCCTAAATAGATAGGTGCCTCCTGTTTTCGTTTGAAGAGGTAATAAGATAAATGGGTAAAATGCATTTTGTCATTCCAATAAATTACTGTACTTTTGCACCCTTAAATAATTTTTTAACAAAAATCTAAATTCAGGGTAATGAACAATTACGAATTGATGGTGATTTTGACTCCAGTGCTTTCTGAAGAAGACTTTAAAGCTGCTCAGAAAAAGTACACCGACTTCGTTATAGAAAATGGTGGATCTATTACGCACAGTAACCCATGGGGATTAAAATCGCTGGCGTATCCTATTCAGAAAAAAACCACAGCAATTTACTGGGTTTTGGAATACAGTGCGCCATCCGACTTCAATGAGAAGCTAAAAGTACAATTTTTACGTGATGACCAAATTTTGCGTCACATGATCACTGTTCTCGACAAATACGCCGTTGAGTACAATGCAAAAAAGAGAAGAGGCGTACCAACTGGAAACGAAAAAGCAGTAGAAGCATAACCATGGCAAAAGCAAACGAAATAAAATATCTTACTGCCATTAAGCAGGAGAAAACGAAAAAGAAATTCTGCCGTTTCAAAAAATACGGTATTCACTACATTGATTACAAAGATGTTGAGTTTCTGAAAAAGTTCATCAATGAGCAAGGTAAAATCTTACCTCGCCGCCTGAGTGGCAACAGCTTAAAATATCAGCGCAAAGTGTCTGATGCTATTAAAAAAGCACGTCAAATGTGTTTGTTACCTTATGTAACAGATTTATTGAAATAGAATCATTTAGTAACCATTCCCCTAACTCCTTCTCTAAAAGGAAGACAGTTCTCTAAGAACTGGGTTATCAGGAACTAAACAAAAAATAAAATGCAGGTAATATTAACTAAATATGTAGACAATTTGGGCGCCATTAATGAGTTGGTGACTGTGAAAAACGGTTATGCTCGCAATTATTTAATTCCCCAAAAGTTTGCTATTGAAGCAAGTCATTCTAATCTTAAACAATTAGAAGAAAAACTAAAAGTAAAAGCTAAGAAAGAAGCTGCTATGTTGGCTGAAATCAACAAAGTAACTGAGGTGTTGAAATCATCTCCGGTAAAACTGACTGCTAAAACAGGTACTTCAGGTAAGATCTTTGGTAGCGTTACTTCTTTGCAAATAGCTCGTGCTATTCGCGAACAAAAAGGCTATGATATCGACCGCAAGCATATTGCAATTGTGGAAGATGTTAAAGAATTAGGTACTTATAAAGCAACTATTGATTTTGGCAATGGCACCATTACTGAAATTGATTTTGAAGTAGTAGCAGAATAAATTTAGTTTTAAAAACTAAGTAGGCCCACACAATTTTTGTGTGGGTTTTTTTTTAATAATTTCCTTATCTCGATACAACAATTTCCCAATTGCGCTAATGGAATATTTTTCCGTGATTGACATTTGCACTCTTAAAAACAATTATTTTTCAAATTATCAATCATGACTAGAAAACTATTAATATTATTTTTATTATCTATTATTTATATAAACAGCTTTGCAAAGGATAATGATGAACTGGACAGGGGCTCTATTAGTGGATATGTAAAAACTTCTGACAACAAATCGGCGGAAAGTGTAACGATAAAAGTTATAGGTACCAATAAATACACGTTAACTGACGAAGATGGAAGATTTTCTATTCACGGATTACAACCGGGTAATTACACGCTTGAGGTTTCGCTCGTTGGTTATAAACCCATAAATAAGGCGGTAAAGGTTAGTGCGAAAACGACAACACAGCTAGAAATTAAAATGGATGTTTCTGAAAAGCAATTAGCTGATGTTACAGTGAATTCGACGTCCAATAAATTTACCAAAAACAAAAGTGATGATGTGGCTAAGATGCCATTGAAAAACCTGGAAAACCCACAGGTTTATTCAACGCTTACGCACCAATTAATGATCGATCAAATGGTATATTCATTAGATGATGCTATCAAAAATGCTCCCGGTATTCAAACAATGTGGTCGGCCACCGGGCGCGGCGGTGATGGAGGTGCTTATTATAGTTCTCGTGGATTTGTTATGCAAAGCCAATTGCGGGATGGTATCGCAGGCAATGTCACAAACAGAATAGATGCAGTGGATATTGATAGGGTCGAAGTCATCAAAGGCCCATCAGCAACGCTCTTTGGAAGCGCTTTGACTTCTTACGGCGGACTTATTAATCGCATTACAAAAAAACCATATGATCATTTTGGAGGGGAGTTAAGTTACGCGGGTGGTAGTTACGCTTTCAATCGTGTAAGTGCTGATATTAATACGCCCTTAGATTCTGCAAAAAAAATATTATTGCGTGTCAACGCCGCCTATCAACACAATGGAAGTTTTCAGGATAATGGTTTCAACAAATCAGTAATAATTGCACCAACTATTTCTTATAAAGCAAGTGAACGTCTAGACTTTTTGTTCAACGCTGAATTGTATAATGGCGAAGGGACCGGCAGCCCGTTTATCTTCTTCTATTATCCCGTTTCTGAATTAGGTGCGGATAGAGCAGATAAGTTAGGTATCGACTATAAACGTTCTTATTTTGGCAATG
>NZ_JBNQGD010000416.1:0-35631 GCF_050436765.1 Arachidicoccus sp.
TAAGTATTTTTTACAAGAACTTAGAAATATCAACGGAGTAGCAATTATTAGAAAAAATATATATACACTTTTCATTATTATTTATTTATAATTTTAAATTCGGCATCATAAGAAGCATCTAGTCACTATAAGGAAATACGACAGTTTTAAACCTGTCCGCTCTCACGGTATCTGGAATAAAAGGTTTTGTCTCCCAATAATAAGCAATGGATATAGGGAGTCTGCAATTATTAGAAGTATGATCGAAAATAATAAAAGATAAAAAACCTTCACTTATATCGTTGCTGTTATAAATGGCATTATCAGTTGTACAGTAAGGATAAATGGTCGTCGTATCATAAGAATTATAGATTAATTTTACACAACTATAAACCTTCTCACCATAATTTGGCTGTCCTGGATTAATAGAGATTGGGGTCCACGACAGATAAACATTAAAATTATATGAGATCCCAGTTTGAGAAGAGTTTGAAGTCCTAGCAACATTCATTTCCACATTTTGGGGGATGAATCCGTCAATATTGCCCCCACCTCCCCCTCCAGAGGGAGATAAATTAAGTGTATAATTTGCTGAGGATGATTGACCATCAAGAGTACTTACAGTAATCTTGATATTGGAACCATTTGCCACATTAGGTGGCAAAGTAAAAGTAGAAGAGTTGGTAGAGTAAGGGTTAATATTGCCTGACATTGTATAATTTGTATATAAATTTCCGTTTATATAGACTGAAACATATACATATTGAGGCGATTCAGGATTGTCCCAATCAAAAGAAAAGTATATTTCAGGACCACCATCAAAATAATAATCTAAAAGCAAATTCTCGAAAGAACTATTTTGAGTGTTGCTTTCTGTAACATTGTTTGACTTGTTTGTTGTAGTTGAGAAATTTTTCAAATTTTGTTTTCTGCCATCTACATAACTAGCTTTGTAGCATCCCAGAAGGGAGATATTAGACACAAATATCAAAATTAAAATATAGTTTTTCATTACTTAAATTATTTTTTATGCTTAAAAATTAATATTCAATCCCAGGTTAAACACTTTTTGAATAGGATAACCGAATCCCTGGCCAGCCATTTCAGGATCCCATAATTTGAATGGGCTAAACGTCAGTAAATTCAAACCGCTAAAATAGACACGCATGTTTTCCATACCCGCATGCTTGATCCATTTCTTGGGAAGTGTACAACCTAGTTCTAAAGATTTCAATCGCATAAAACTACCGTTTCGTAGCCACCAAGTACTGGTCTGTTCATTGTTTGTTACATCTGTTGTGGACAAACGCGGATACAATGCGTAAAGGTTTTGATTTTCTTCAGACCAATGATTGTTTGCATATGCCTGTAACAATTGCGCATTATTTACAAAGGGAGCCGTACCATATATTCCATTAGCAACATCTGTTTGTGACGTAGGGTTTATGAAAAATGATTCTCTTCCCAGTCCTTGGAAAAACGCACTCAGATCGAAGGCTTTGTATCCAACGGAGAAACCGAAACCATATATAATCTGTGGTGTAGTAGGCAGACCAATGGGTACCTGGTCATCCGAATTAATCACCCCATCTCTGTTCACGTCTCTGTATTTGATATCTCCACCTTGAGGAAGCGCATTACCTCCAAACAATTGTGTAGGTGAGCTTGCGGCTTCTTTGTCATCAACGAAAAGCCTTTCTGCTATATAACCGAATTGTTGATTAATAGGTTGACCTGATCGGAACTCATATGGATATTTATATTCAGGCTCTTCTAAGTGACCTATTTTACTGGAAGTAACGGTTAAATTACCCAATGCAGAAACCCATAAATTTTTTGTAAAAGTTTTTTTATAGTCCGCACTCAAATCAAGCCCTTTTGAAAAAGCCGTTCCCAGGTTTGCTTGTAAGTTAGCTGCAGCAGAGGATTCTATCCCTACTGAAACCGGAATGTAACCTCGAGGAATCAAAATATCGTACCTGTATTCATGGTAGATCTCCGCGGTGATATTCAGATCTTTAAAAAAGGTTGCTTCTATAGCAAGATTCGCTTTTTGCGACTTTTCCCAGGTTACATCCGGATTTGGATAGGCTTGTATACTTGTACCATGGAGTGTAACACTATTTGTGTTTCCAAAAGTTGCACTAGGGCCACCATCTGGGGTTACACTAGATAAATAGAAAAATCTTTGACTTCCAATATTATCGTTACCCACTAAACCATAGCTACCTCTTATTTTTAAGCGGGTGATAACATTTTTAATGCCGCCATTCCAGAAATTTTCATTAGAGATAACCCATCCCGCACCAACGGTGGGAAAAAATCCAAAACGATGATCAGGAGCAAAACGTTCCGAGCCATTATAGCCAAAATTGAATTCTACAAAATATTTATTGGCATAGGAATAAGCAGCTCGACCAGACAATCCAAGATTACGATACGGCAAGGAACTTAAAAGGTCACTTGCATCCCCATATTGCGTCTGTTCTCTTGTGCCAATTAAAGTGGCACCAATATTATTTTTACCAAACGTGCGGCTATAATCTAATGTCCCCTGCATATATAAATAGGTATATACGGTTTTAGTTCCAGCATTATAACCTAAGAATTCCTGTGCTTCGCCGGGCAGATTATTTAGCCAATTGAGGGTATAGCTTCCACCTTGTGGATCATAACTACCCACATCGTAATAAAAAGGTTTATAGGAACGGCTAAGGTCAAAATAAGCATACCGATTGGTGCTAAATATCCCCTTAAATTTTAAACCCGGTGTAATAAAATCAAGTTTCTGATTCAGCTCAAATTGAGCGGACATTCTTGACTCGGAATAAGATTTATAACCATCCATCAAATCTGCATATGGATTATCCAAAAGACCACCTGTCAAACTCGGATTATTGCCAAAAAGAATGTGATGGGTAAGTAAATTGGCGCTATCTGGAAGATAGAATGCAGGGAACGCAACCGGATTGGCATGTAATGCTTTAATATATAAATCAGTTGCCAACCCGTCTGTGCTACTTGTAATTGGTCCTGTATAATCATTGAAATTACCCCACAAACGCACTTCAACATCTGTCGTAGGCGTTACGTTCATATTGATATTCGCCCTCAACTGATAATTTTCGAACTTCATTCCTGAGTTAAAATTATTAACCGGATTGACTTGTAAAATACCATTATCTCTGGAGTAAGAGCCTGCCATATAATATTTAGCAAACTGATTTCCTCCACTTACGTTAAAATCAGCACGATTAGTCGTTGTTTGATTTTTGAAAAGTGTTGACATCCAATCCACAGCAGGGTAAACGTAAGGATTATAACCAGGGCTTTTATTTATAGTTGCTTGCGTATTAATAATATAGTTGGGGGTATAAAGAGGTGTGGCTAAAGGATTGCGTGTAGTAAGTGCTTCATTATAATCTTGCATATAGGTTATAGGATCTGCAAGTTTAATACTTTTAGTAGGCTGGGATATGGAACTTTCTGCCCTGACACTCACCTTAGCTTTTCCGGTTTTCCCTTCTTTTGTTGTAATAAGTATAACACCATTTGCGCCACGAGCACCGTAAAGAGCCGCCGCACTAGCGTCCTTCAGAATAGAGAAACTGGCAATATCGTCCACCTGCAATCTTGCGAGATCATTCGCACTTAGTTCAATATTATCTACCAATATCAGGGGACTGGCACTATATCCCAGAGTAGTAACTCCACGAATAAAAAATGAAGAATTATCGCCGCCTGGTTGACCCGATCTCTGAAAGGAAATCATACCGGCTACCCTACCTGCTAAAGCATTCGTCAGATTACTGGAAGGTATCTTTAACTCACTGGGATTTATGGAGGTTACCGAGCCGACAACGGCTTCTTTACTTTCTTTTCTACCATAGGCGGTTACCACGACGTCTTCCATATTAGCATTTGACATCTGCAATACGACATTAACTACGCGGGTGTCACCGGTTACGGTAACTTCTTTGTCTGCATATCCAACATAGGAAAACTTCAGCGTCACACCTATTGGAATGTCTAATACAAACTTTCCATTGTTATCTGTGAAGGTGCCCCCTTTGTGCGTAGTCATATTTATCACACTTACACCTTGCAATGACTTTCCGGTCGAATCTTTCGCAGAGCCTGTAACGGTAATAGTTGCGGCCGATTGCGCCATAGTCCTTTTTGGCAAAAAAGTCAAAAACACAACACTAAAAATCAGACAAGTAGTAAATGAAGAGTAAACGCTTTTAAAGCTTTTCATCATAATTATTTAACTTTTGAAATAAAAAATATCTATAATTCACTAGCGGATTCGAAATTTAAAAATAGCCGCGTCTTTAGGTGGCATTTTTACAATTTGTTGATGATTTAAAAAACCTATGTCTTCTGGGAAGATATTTTGTAGATTTTCATGACCTATATCTCTATCCAGACCTAGTCTAGTTAATGGTAATTTTAATTCTTTCAACTTATCGCTATAGTTAAAAACCGCGATATATAAATGTTTACCAATAACCTTTGTAAAAATATTTGCAGCGTCCTGCCCCGTGTTTGCTTCAACGGATCTGAAAGGTTTTCCTCCTGCCATAACTATTGAAAGCAGTTCTTTATTTTGTAAAAGCTTTTGTGCAGTACTACTCCACTTTCCATTCGAGCTGTAGTCATCTCCGGTGATTAAAGAACCGGTAACAATTGCAGAAGCAAGTCTTGCTCTGTTTTCACCATCAGAAACGTCATCAAAAACAACATGGTCAGCATCTAAAAAATTATACATTTCTCCAAGCCACCAACCATACGTGGTACTATTTAAGGTGTAAGCAGTTTCATCTATTCTTTTAAAGGCATCACATGCAATCCTTCTCATATGTACATACCGCGCCGTCGCCAAATTGGGAGAAATAGCGGCATAAACCAGCATCTTACCATCTAACTGCCTGTCAAGAAATTCCATGCCTTCTTTGAAAGCTTCCATACCGGTTTGCACATGTGCATCATAATAATGATCAGCCTCTAAAGTTGCATGAGCCAAAAAATCTATCTTAATCATTTTAAAGCCGAGCTTTTTGAAGAGATTTGTGTAGTAAACAATTCTCTGTTTTGTTCCAGGGCTTGTGGGATCCATTGCCCGCCCTCCATCTACATCCATCACATGTCCATTTACTTTAGTCCAACACTGTGCATATGTATAGGTAGAACCTTCTACTCTTCTATCTGCCTGTTTCCCCCAATCGGTAAAAGGTGCCCAATAAATACCAGGCTGGAATCCTTTCTCCTTGCAGTATTTTACAAACTCTTCCAACGCTTCTGTATTACCACCTTTTTCTCCCTTTGTCATTTTATCCCAATAAGAATCCAGGTCAATAAATAAGGTTCCTCCTTTTGTTCGAAAGATTTTACAACTATCATGGAAGAAATCAATAACACCTTTGGCTTTGTCTAAGGTCAACTTGTCCTGAAGCACGCCCCAACTGTTCCAACCCATCGGTGTATCGCCTTTCCAATCAAAAATGTAATGAGGTTCTGCGATGGTATTACACCTACCAAAAGTTTCCATACCTTTTCTCCAATCATCAAAATATCCTACCAATATTTTGGGTGATGCACTTATGGAGTCATCTATAATTACACTTCCATGGGCGCGCCCGTCGTGTGTAATTTTATTATCTGTATAGCCGGCAAAAGCGGTAAGCGTAAACTTATGTTCAGTTAGCGCCTTTATTTGAACAGCAGATTTCCATACATCATGTTCAATAGAACCGATTACAAGCCCGTTATAATTGTTATTATTATAAATGGCAGAAACCTCACTACTTTTAAAATGTGCTGTATCCAGGCGCTCCGCGTTATATCTAACCCACATATCATTATCAAATGGAACAAATAAAGCACGATTATCACCTGTCTGATCAAAGCTGACATTCTCTGAATGTAAAGGGCACAAAAAATTCTCTGCTGCACCTCTTCCAATTATTTTCAATTGAGCAAGAAAATAATTCCTATGTTTAAATACAAAAAATTCCTGGAGCATTTTAATACCAGTTTCATTCTCCCGTATAACCGTATATTTCAATCCCGAACCATATTTATTTTTAAATGGCTTTTTAGTATTGCTTTTATAGTTAAATGACTGGCTATTCCCATCAACCTTACCCTTTACCAAGCTATAAGCATCCTGAATCTTAGCTAATGAATTAAAACGAATAGAATAATTCCCAGCTTTTAAATTATATTCGATCCTGCTATTATTGCCGAATGGAATAGTCAATGTATTATCACCCGTCTGTGCAAGACCTGGAGTCATACAAACGAGAAAAAAGGTCAGCAGGCCCCACTTAAAATAGCTTAATTTTAATTGAATTTGACTAATGGATTCCATCATTTAAGTAAATATTTTAACAGCAGTTAATCAATATTTGGTATTCATATGCCTATAACAAACATTCGTAAACAAAGAAATATAGAATGTATTTCTCCTCCTCCTTTGAATAGTCCTATTAGGCAAGAAATACACATTATGAAATACTAATTTCTATTCGGATTCAAAATATAATGTACAATCTGCTCATCTTCCTATATTTTGGGCACTTATCTAAGTCCGTATTTCTTTTAAAAATTGATACTGAAATTCAGATGCGAATAGTTTTTTTCATCTATCCTATACTATACTATACTATATATCAAAGGTAACGGAAAATTAAATAAACAACCAAATAAATGTGAACAAAAAAATAAAATTTTCTAAAAAATCCGAAGCGTTGGCAAAATGAATGCTCTTTCACTAGTTAATATAACCACAGCCTTTAAAAACCAAATAAAGAGCCCCTACACTTTAGCTAACAAATCCTATTTAAATGATTAGACAACGAAGGCCTTCTAATTCCCATGATTTATCATAAGACAAATTTACCATGGATTGCGTAGGGTAAAAATGGACTATATTTATAAAGGAATGGATTATATTATCATTTTTAATTCAGAAGCATTATTTTTGAAATGAAGGAAGCAATAATCCTTACTTGCAGAACAAAACTCCGATATCATCAATAGTTCATTTTTCAAATAAAAACATTGAGAACAATCCCCAAAAATAAAAAAGCATATACAGCTGCCCAAGTTGAAAAGCACCTAGAAGAAGGATTTTTAGGCCAAAAAATGATCGTACTACCGCCAAGTATAGAACAGCTGATCCTGAGTAACCCCATCACTAAAAACTTCTTTCTGACGGCTATTGGATTCTATCCAAATGCATCTTATCATCATATAGAAAGAATTAATGGTTGCCAAGAGTATATTCTACTTTATTGTGTTTCCGGAGAGGGAAAAATTTTTATTCAGGAAAAGGAGATTGACATTCAGCCTAATACTTATTTTATTGTTCCCAAAAACACTGCCCATAAGTACGGTAGTTCATCCGCTGTACCCTGGACAATATATTGGATACATTTTAGTGGCACTTTGGCAGAAAACATATTCAAACATTCTTTCTCCAACAAAAGACCTGGCGTACAATTATTGGAATACAATGAAAACAGAATCAATCTTTTCAATCAAATCTATCAAATGCTGGAACACAGTTTCGAGGAAAGAGATTTAGAGATTGTAAATATCAGTTTATATTATTTTATCTCTTCCATCATTTATAACAAAGAGATAAATGCGGAAATGTTAGATAATGATATTGTCAGTAGCTCTATAAAGTACATGAAATCTAATCTGGACAAAAAACTGGATATCGTGCATCTAGCCAACCAACAGAGTATTTCAACTTCCCATTACATAAGACTGTTCAAACAAAAAATGGGCTTATCGCCCATTAATTATTTCAATCAATTAAAAATACATCAATCCTGTCAATATTTATATTTTACGGATAAAAGCATTAAAGAAATATGTGTAAAATTAGGCTTTGACGACCCCTATTATTTCTCCAGACTATTTAAAAAATTAATGGGGATTTCGCCTTCCATTTATAAAAAATCTTACAAGCAATAATCCATTTTACACTTTTTATTTCACAGCCATAATTGACAACACCACACTTGACCTGCCCGCGTTGACTTGAGGGTTAAATCCCACCGTCATCAGAAAATTTCCCGAATAATCCCTGGAGTCTTCAATAGTCGATTTTGTGCCAGGATAAAGATTTATCTCTTTGACTTTGTACTGTTTTCCAGCGTCCAACCCTTTTAACTTTATAGGCAGATGACTAGCTGCATCGTAGCGATTATTGACCAGGTAATTAAATAGAACGCCTTTAGTTTTTGCTTCATTTAAATACATCACTGCTGCGACATCATTATCCCAAGGATTAGCCAGACGGTACTGATTGCCATGCCATACGATATCTTTGAAACCATTGTAAGCTTTGATTGCATTTTGACAAAAAGTCAAATCCGCTTTATTTAATTTCTCCACAGGAATATCAAAGCCAAGCTTACCCATCATGGCCACATCTATTCTATATTTTAATGGTTGTTTGCCCCAGTTGGTTACGTGATTCGCGCTTGCTATGGCGGGATAAAAATAGGAATAAGCAAACTGTATATAAATGCGCTCCAAAGGGTCAGTATTGTCACTTGGCCAATACTCCGTAAAATATTGAAGTGCTCCATAATCCACTCTTCCGCCTCCACCGGAGCAAAGCATCATAGGAAAATTAGGATATTTACTTTTAATCCTTTTAAGAACATTATATAAGCCCTGAACATAATCAACATAAAAATTGGACTGATATTTTTCATTGGCGGAATATGCATTGAAAATGACTGAATTGCAATCCCATTTTATATAAGCTAATCCTGGATTCTGAATAAGCAACGAATCTACAATATTGAATACAAAATTTTGTACCTGTGGGTTACTTAAATCAAGTACTAATTGATTACGCATATAATGTTCTGGTCTGCCCGGCTGTTTCACCACCCAGTCGGGATGCCTTTCGTATAATTCGCTCTTAGGGTTGACCATTTCCGGTTCTATCCAAATACCAAACTTAACTCCCGTTTTCTCAGCTGCTTTCTCAATGGCAATAATTCCATTAGGCAATTTCTTTACGTTGGCTTGCCAGTCACCGAGTCCGGATCGGTCTCCGTCGCGAGGATACATATTACCAAACCATCCATCATCTAACAAAAATAAATCAACGCCCAACTTTTTAGTGTCGCTTAATAAACTTTTGAGTTTGTCTTCATTAAAATCAAAATATGTTGTTTCCCAGTTGTTCAGCAACGTATAACGACCAGCATTTCCGTCTTTTAACTGATAATCTCTTGCCCAGGTCTGTAACTGCCGGCTGGCAAGCCCCTTACCTTGTGTAGAAAAAGTATATAGAAATTTAGGCGTGGTTAAAACTTTATTGGGCTCCAGTACATAATTAGAAGCATAATTGTTTATTCCGGCTATCAATCGCAGATTATTAAGGTTATCTAGTTCCAGGTCTATGCGGTAATTACCTGACCATTCCAGTGAGCCATACAGAATATCTCCCTCATCTTCACTTGACGGTTTATCCAAAGAGACCATAAAAACCGGTGGTTGAAATAAATCAGCTCTTGTACCTAATTTACTATCCAGTGTTTTAATACCATGGGTCAACTCAGAGGTTTCGGGCTGCATTTCTTTAGCCCAGTCTCCATGAAACTGCGTTAACCAAAATGATTTCCCTTTGATATAAAGATTAGCAGAAGCAAATTTGTGCAAAATTACATTTCCTTTTTCCCCTTGTTGTATTTCACTCCATTGTTCTACCACATTTTCTTTAAAATACGTTTTATAAAACAAAGTTACCCGAAAAGGATAAATGGGATCTTTCAGTAAAAGAGAAGTAAGCGCCACATCTTCATTTATTTTTTTTGTTTGATAGCTTACAAACTTTAAATCCAATGAATTGTTTCCATCAGCATGTGAGACACTTATGGCAGGCTCAAATAAATTCTGTGAACCAGACGGTGTATAGGCCGCATCGGCCATACCGGAGTAATCAGTACCTTGATGATATTGACCTCCTACCAAATCGTATTCATCTGAGTTATGTAACCTCTTCCCAAAATAAACCATATGCAATTCTTTGTGTGTACCTACCTGCAAAACCATTGCTGTATTACTTGTCTCAATGGGTATTGTCTGAGCCGAAGAGTTCTTAATACCTAATGTAATTAGCCCGAAAAAAAATAAAGATATACGAATGCGAATGCTTCCCATAGTTGAAAATTTATTTGTTTTAATTATCAGTTATTTAAAATGATAAATGTGTATATGCGCCAGCATGGCTATTATCGATTACCAATGCTTCTTCAAAATATCTGAATGCGGTTGCTATTCCTTCCAACCCAAGAACACCCAGACCCTTTAAAAATAGGCAATGCACTTTATTACGTTGTTTTAAATCTGAATCAAAAATTAATAAATCAGGAAGTGAAACTGCAAAATAATCAATAGCTATCGCCGTATCAATATGCGCCTCTGCATAAGAAATTAGTTTAGAGAACATGCTATTTGCTTTTTCTTCCTCACCCAATTTTTTTAAAGCCATCGCCCGATAAAAATATTTATCCGGCTGTTGATCGTTGTAATACATTGCAGCGGACAATTCACTTACACCTATACTGGCTTTTTCAAAATTCTCTTTTGCTTTCTCTACAAGTCCCTGCCTCTCATAGGCACAACCCAACCAATAATAAATATCATTTTCCTGCGCACCATACAACTTCCCTTCCCCCAGGTTATGAGGATAACTATCGGCTTTAGCCTGATTTAATAAATCAATGGCCTCGCCAAATTTATTTTCTTTTATATTTTTTCTTGCTAACTGAATTAAAGCAAATAAATATTGTCCGGAAACCTTTCCTTCGCCACCTTCCCAAGGATGAAAATGCCTTTCCATTAATAAAGACAGTGCTTTTACATACTTTCCGCTATAATTATATAAGGACACTCTTTCTAAGTAGGTGTCATCCCTTTGATTTGTTATTGTCCCATTTTCTTCCAAAAATGACAGTCTGCTTTCTGTTGAATAATTCAATTTTTTGTATAATTGGTCCAATTCCATCAAAATGCGCGCATCGGTCTTATCCATAGAAAATGCTTTCTCAAAATAAGCCAAGGCCTTAATCGCATCATTTTTTTTATTAAAATAAGCAATACCTAAATTGCGATAAACGGTCGGAAAATTTGCGCCACGTTTTTCTGATAGTTCCCAATACTTTATGGCATCCTCATATTGACGCTTGTCGTAAAACAAGTTGCCTAGATAATAAGGAGCCTTACTATCAGAAGGATTATTTTCAATAGCAAACTGCAGTACACTCACGTCCTGCAATCGGTTGGGAAAACAAAGATAAGTCTCAGCAGAAGCAGCTTGCAATAGATGTTGTTGAGAAGATTCGCTTTGATGTGGATAGAAATAAGCAAGATAATAGTGAAACATAGGATACTGCTCATTTTCTATGCGAACAGTGCCAGCAATACTTAACAATTCAATGGCTCGCGTCGTCATGCCGGCATCTGCATAGTCCAATGCATATTCTATAAAATTTTGGACATGGCCTCGAGATAATTTACGCAGGTCTTCCATGATCTTTATCGATTCATTGGTACTTCCCAATCTCGATGCAATAATTGCTCGATGAAATAATAGCCCAAGATTAAATTTATCTCTTTCTAATCCTAATCGACAAACCTGCAAAGCTTCTTCCAGTTTTTTCAATTCCGCCAAAGCAGCTGCTTTCAGCAAATAAGCTTTACTGTTATTGACGTTGTTATCAATGGCCTCATCCGCGTGTTCTACAGCCAATGCATAATCCTGACGCAGCATATCTATCTGCGCTACCTGTAAAAAGCCACCTGCTTTCCAGGCAACACTCCATGTCGATTTGAAAAAAGCATCATAGGCCTCATCATTTCTTTTTTGATACTTTAAGCACAAGCCTAAATTGTAGTAGGGTTCACTATCATAAGGATTGGGGTTTCTAGCGGTAATAGTGGATATGGCTTTTCTAAAATAAGCCTCACACCGAACAAACTGCCCTCTGCGTAAATACCACAAGCCAAGTGCATTGTTATTGCGGACATCGGTGTCATCTCTTCTCAAAGCCTCTTCATAATACGGAACCGGACTGTACGTGGCATGACGGTATTGCTCCAAATGCTGACCAGTCAAGAAAAGTTGCTCCAAAGATTTTATTTCTTTAGGCTGCAAGGCAGGCGCTGCTGCTTGCGGCATTTCATTCTCCTTATTTAAGATAGGCTCATATTTCAAGAGCTGCTTATCAGCCGCATTTTTAATGACAATTTTCACCTGTTTTTCATCATACAACTTTTCAATAGTCACTTCTGTCACAAAAACCTTTTCAGGAAGAATTGTCGCTTGTTCATCCACCAATTTTTTACCATCATAATATAAAAGAATTTGCGTATCTTTTTGCTCGGATGTTGCATGGACTTGCAATACCAATTTATCATCCACATTTTTAACCGCTACTAGTATATCTTTCGATGCGTTTTTCACCATACCTAAGTCGTGGTAAGGCATAAAATATTGCGTAAATGTTTTGGTCTCAAAAGGCATCAACCAGGAAAAGTCGGGTTGATTATCTGTAAAAACACCAGTCATTAATTCTATATAAGGTCCATCTTCATCTGTCAGGTTCCTATCCCAGGCCCTTCCAAAATCACTATGACCCCAAGTCCATTGCTTCTTGCCCGGTGACCTATGATGATCCGCCACGTGCAGCAAGCCTCCTTTCGAATCGTGTTCATAACCGCCTACAAAATCATAGTCAGAATTGATAGCCATATAAGAAGTGGGAACAGGTATATTTTTATACATAGAAATATCTGTTCCAGGCGAATAATCTACTTTGTAATAAGTTCCCTTAGCTATCGGAAAAGAAGACACATCACGCTTCCCATGGTCAAAAACGGCATTTACGTCCGAAGGAAAAACTGACTGATAATGATCATTTACCTTTACTGCCGGATTGGCCCACCAAAGGAAAGTTTGTGGGAGAGAGGAGCGGTTATATAATTTCGCCTTAATTTCTATATAGGCCGTATCTGGATACAAAGTAAAACTGACCAAAGCTTGCGTGTGAAACATTTTTTCTATTTCATTCATCCAAATAGTTTTACTACCATCCGGATTGTCTGTAATACTAAAATCAACCGGCTCGAACGTACTGGGGCGGTGATGTTGTGGCCAGTTAAATTCTATACCGCCAGATATCCACGGCCCGGTCAACCCCACCAGGGCAGGTTTTATTACTTGGTTGTAATATATAAAATGGCGCTGCTTTATTTTATCATAAGCCATCTGAATGCGTCCACCCAACTCGGGTAGAATCAATAATTTGATGTATTTATTTTCCAGATATAACCCGATATAGGTTTTGTCAGCTTTCTTATCTGAAATCTTCTCAATAATCGCATTGGGATATACAACGCCGCTGCTACCCTGATAAACACGTTTTTCAAAGAACATCGGATTCTTATCAGCTTTACCAACACCATAGGTGGGTATCACTACTTCTTCCTGCCATACTTTTACCGATAGTTGATCCATCATTATTTCTATTAATGTCTGATTAAATTTTGATCTAATTCTTCCAAGCTTTTGCCTTTTGTTTCTTTTACTTTCAGCAACACAAAAAAGAAACCAATAGCACATATTATTGCATAGATATAAAAGGTATTGTCTTGTAATTTTTTAAATAGGATTGGGAATGTAAACACTAAAATAAAATACGCAGCCCATAAACATAGCGTCGCCACAGAGATAGCAGCACTGCGAATGTTATTAGGGAAAATCTCAGAAATCAACACCCAGGTAACCGGCGCCAAAGACATTGCATATACACCGATAGAGGCTAACAAAAACCATGAGACAGAAGCAGAGCCTGCACCTAATAGCTGAACAATAACAATATATAGAATAGTAAGACCTCCTGCTCCCAATAACATCAACGGCTTACGTCCGATTTTATCTACCAAAAGCATGGCGGCGACGGTAAATACCACATTGACACCACCTATAAATACCGTTTGCAATAACTGATCTGACTGTGAAGCGCCAATACTGGCGAATATCTTAGGTGCATAATTAAATACTGTATTGATGCCACAAAATTGTTGAAAAACGGCTAACCCGATACCAATTAAAACAGCAGGGAGTGCCGCCTTTTTAAAGACAGCTCTATAACTTATTCGCTGCACACCAATCAAAGACTTTTTTATCTTTTCAACAGACTCTTTTGCATAATCTGCACTGCCAATCTTTGTAAAAATTGCCATCGCTTTATCCTCTTGTTTTTTTTCAATCAACCAACGAGGGCTTTCAGGTAAAAAGTAGGCCCCTAACAAAAATAATCCAGAAGGAACAACTCCTAAACCAAACATCCAGCGCCATGCGTTTACACCAGCGTCGCGCAGCATATAGTTAATCAAATTGGTAATCAAAATACCCAGCACAATGGTCAATTGATTAATCGCAACCATCCTACCCCTAATGGGTGCCGGCGCAATCTCTGCAATATACATAGGAGACATCATTGATGCCATCCCAACACCTGCGCCTGCAAAAAATCTTGCAATAATAAATACATCGCGGGTAGGTGCAAATGCCATGGCTATAGAAGATAAAGCAAAAATTCCCGCCGACAACATTAGACCGGGCCGACGTCCATAATTTTCTGCAACCTTGCCGGCAAGGATACAACCCAAGATTGCCCCGAGCGCCAGACAGCCGGTGGCAAAACCTTCCCAGTATGCATTTAATACAAATTGATGTTGCAAGAATGGCAAAGCACCCGCTATAACAGCAAAATCAAATCCAAATAAGTAACCACCTAAGGCGGAAACAAAAGAAATTTGAAGAATGTATTTATTGTTGAATTTCACGAATGGGATTGTTTTAATTATGGATGAATATAAATTGCCGCCCCACCTCCCTCTGCCAAGTTTAAAACCATGCTTGTTTTACTAGTTACATTGACGACTTTATAATTATATTGTGATGCCTCTATATTCGCATTTTCGCCGTCGGTATATATTTCCGCCTTATAACAAACACCTGGCTTTAGGAAGGAAAAACTCAAATTCAAAGAACGCGATTGCCAATTAGTCATGGCACCTACATACCAATTTTTACCTTCTCGTTTCGCCATCATGGCATATTTACCTATCTTGGCCGCTAAAACTCTCGTATCATCAAAGGTGGTTGGTACTACTGAAAGGTATCTCATTATGTCCGGATATTTCATATACTCGGTTGGTGCATCACAAAGCATAGCAAGGGGTTGATCAAAAATAACGTACATCGCTAATTCATGACAGCGTGTCCCTTGTGCAGAAGGCAATCCTTTCGGTATCGGTTTAAAGGCCTTTCTGGATTCGTTACGCATAGATCCCGGTGTATAATCTAATGGTCCCGCGAGCATTCTTGTGAAGATAAAATCAAGATGATGATTTGGACTAGCCGTCGTATCCCATTTATCACATTCAGCTCCCCGCACCGCTTCAAAATTTAAGATGTTGGGATAAGTTCTTTCTAAGCCCGTTGGCTCACTGCAGCCATGAAAATCAATCATCAGATGTCTTTTCGCCGCAGCCGCTGCAATTTTTTGAAACCAACTGATGGCAATCTGATCATTTCTGTCAATAAAATCAATTTTTAGCCCTACGGCTCCTAAGCTTTTTATATAATCTAAATTAGTATCCAAATGATTTATTAAGGAAGAAACAACACACCATAAAAAAACGTCTACATGCTTGCTTTTAGCACGTGCAATCACTGCTTTAATATCGATCTTGGGGTTAGGCTTTTGTATATCATAAACATTCGACCAACCCGCATCAATCATCAAATAGGCCAAGTGATTTTTCGCAGCAAAATCAACATAGTAATTATATAAAGTGGTATTTCTGTTATCCATTCCCGATGGAATATCTGCTCCCGGTAATAGCGCATCATGCCACCACTCCCAAGTCGCCTTGCCAGGCCTTATCCAGGAAACATTTGTCAACTTTGATGGGGTAGAAAGTTTATAAACCAATTCATTGGTCAATAAACTTTTATCATCATCCGTGACCATTATAACACGCCAGGGGTAAGTTCTTGCCCCCTTTGTATAAGCAAGAAACGGAGCTCTCTGCTTAACGACACGGACGAAATTCCCCCAACTGCCCATCGCTGTTTGTGAAGGATAATTTGCCCATATGCCTTTTATGGTATTACCCGCTTTTTGCAAATACATTCCAGGGTAATTCAGTAAATCTGCTTCTGCAATGACTACATTCACTTTAGAAGATGTATGCGTAAATAAAGCTGGAATGATCGCATGCGTATTTGCGGGAATATCATTTATAGAATGATAATCTTTGTAGGGTAATTCCCAGGCTGTATAATTGTCTGTTTGCGCGACAACTGCGCTCAGGGGTCCAATCAGATTAAAATCGGCCTGCTCATCAATTACCTTTACACTATCGGTAAAGGCGGTAACAAATCGATAAGCGACTCCTTCGTTATAGGCACGAAGAATTAACGAATAATGGTTTTTAAAATCAATTCTTAATTCATTATAATAATCCTTTAGCCTTGAGAACTGCCCATATAAAGGCTTAATATTTTTATCTACCTGCTGCCTTTTTACTTTAATAATAGAACAGTTTCGTCCTATCACTGTTTCATTTAAGGTCATAGAGATAGAAGACGGCGCAATAATTTTCTCCGTTTTATAGTCTAGCTGATAGGATATTTTTTCTCCAACAGTAATTTTCAAATGCAAAATTTTATTGGGAGACCATAAAGAAAAATCCCTCTGTGCATTTTCTTGAGCAAAAACGCCCTTCACTAGAATGATAAGAATTAAGGATAAAAGAATAGACTTCATTTAGGATTGGTTTTTGCTTGTTCCAAATTTATATAAAATATGCTGTCTGTATTCTTGTTCTTCTTTTAAAATAGTGGAAGGGAAATGAATATGATTAGGACTGTCCGGATAATATTGGCACTCCAAGGCAATGCCACTCTTCGGAAAGGAATTATTAGCATTATAGGCTACTTTTTCATCAGCAAAATAATCATTTGTATAGACCATCAATCCCGGATATGAAGTGTATACCTCAAGGGTTCTTCCCGTGGTTAATTCCAATAAAAAACAAGCAGGCTCCATTTTATTTTTATGCAAAACAAAACATTCATTTAAGCCCATCAATCCACCCGCTTCAAAAATTATTTCATTGTTATTTTCGTCCATTTGGAAAGACTTCTCCACCCCCTGAATTATTTTTCCTGTAGGTATAAAATCCTTATTTAACTCGATGATTTCTGTAGCATTTACTACAAGCCTATGAGATAAGATATTCTCACATCCAGACAAATTGAAATAGGCATGGTTAGTAAAACTTGCAATGGTTGTTTTATCGGTTGTGGCTTTGTAGCTGATTAATAATTGATTGTCGTCATTCCATTGATACATAACTTGAAATTGAAGATTGCCCGGAAATCCGCCTTCTCCATCTTTACTCAATAATGAAAAAATAATTGCATTTTCTTCTATTTCAAACTCAAAGACTTTTGCATGAAACCCACTAACGCCGCTATGGTTGGAATTTCCATTTTCATTGGAATCAATAAAATATCTATTATTGTTTAACTTAAATGAGGCACCGGCAATTCTATTCGCATATCTTCCGATTGTCGCTCCTAAATAATACTCGTCGCTGAGATAACCGGCTAAGTTTGGGTAATTCAACACTACATTATTTAAAGTTCCTCGCTCATCCGGGACTACGGCTGAAACCAGGCTAGCGCCATAATTAGTAAACTGAACAAATGACCCCATTTTATTTGTAATTGTAAAAAGATAAATATTTTCCCCATTAATAACACCCCATTTTCGGGATTGTATTTTTCCAACATTATTAATGATCATTTTCCATGTTTTATTTAATAAGCCTCAAAAGAATAAATATGTATTTGGCAAAACTAAAATAAAGGACAGCATTCCAGAATGGACATAATCCTATAATTAATGGATTATTTTATCATTATAATTCAAAAGCTTACGATGATAGCTATCCATCTATACAATAACTCTTAATGGTAAAAATGCGAGAAAATGGGGTTTAAAAAATTTAGCGAATTATTTAAAAATATTCTAAGCCTTTGAAATATTTAGTTTTCTAAAACACTCCCTTAATTAGAAGATCGTTATAAATTTTGCGAACATCTCTACTTTCATTATACCAGCGGCACCTAGTTTGATAATCCCATTCAGCATACTAAATATAGCAGCATTTATAAGGTACTTTATTTTCGCATAAATGAGATAACTATACCTTAAATACTAAAAAAATTTAATCGTTATTTCCCATATTGCCATGAGCCTTGTGTATTCTGCATATTCTTTATTTTTTGTAAAGTCGCTTCTTAAACAAAAAGAAAATCATGTACACATCTTGCAAAGATGCATCCATGGACATACCTCAATTAATGAGCCCGCCAATTATCATTGACAAGCAGGATTACCCCAACTTCTACACCTAAGCTGCCTTTATAAGAGACAACACCTCACTTATTGGGGGAAATATTTTTCGACGGTTATAAAGATGAAATGAGTAGACATACGATTGCACTATTAGCAATTAAAAGAGCTGCACAGTTGCACCAAATTTTTCATGATTTCCTTCGGCGGTTATCTGTCTTACAATTATATTGTTAACCTATTATCTAATCTATTAACCGTATTAATAATTTATTTTTTTAGAAGAATTCAGTTCTTCTGTTGTCTTATTCAATGTTATCCTATAGTGTAAATAATAGTACTTTATAAGGATTTTCTTCTAATCAATTTAGTTGGGATTACTTCCTGAACCTTTTCTTGTGTAAGAACAAATGAGGCAGCCCGCTCAGCCATTAATTTAAAATCTGTCGAATAAGTGGTAATACCGTCGCAGATAATCTCCTTTACGAGGTCATCATTATGCGACAGAATCCCCACATCCTTTCCTATTTCATAATTTTTTTCCTTGCAATCTTTCAACATTAACCATAGTTCAGTATTATTTATCGTGTAATACACTTTTCCCTTTTCTATACTTCCTGATAGATATTCCGGTTTAAGCTCATTTTTAATATCGTAGTTTTTGACAAATTTTTTAAACGCATTTAATATTTCAACTGGCGTATCTGAATGTGGACGATGATAATAAACCATTCCACCTTCATAACCCTTAATAACCGTTGCAAGTGCTTCAAACACTCTATAGGAAGCATCCTCAAATTCCTGTACAACGTAGGAATAATCACCATCAATCGCCTCATATCTATCTATCATACAGAACTTCTGCTTCGGTAGAATATTTAAAATTTTCGCAGTTCGCTCATGTGGGATTGGTGCAATCACATATGCTCCGTACTTCCCCCGAAGTTTCGTTATAATGCTATCGAAAATATCTATATTATTGTGATGAAAAAAAACATCTATTTGAACACCTGCTCCGAGCTTTTCGCGAAAAGTTTTATAAAAGCTTTCTTGAAAAGTATCAAAGGCAAATAAAACTAATGCTACACGCAGTTGCTGATTGACATCATCATTTACTACAAAAAAACCAACCCTGTTTTTAGATTCGATAATCCCTCTATCTATCAACTCTTTATAACCTTTCGAAACAGTCTCACGAGCAAAGCCAACAGACTGAATAAAACCATTTACTGAAGGCAATAAATCGCCTTTCATTAAACACTTATTCTTAATAGCATTTAAGACTCCCTGCACTATCTGCTCATGCTTGGATATACCTTGAACATTCTCAAGTTCCTTGATTTGTTCATAAACTTTATTTAATTCAGACACAAATGTTATTTTTATCTTCTGTTCTATTCTATACTATACTAATCACAATCAAAGTTAACGACTAAGTTATTACAATGCAAAAAAATAAATCATAAAACTTTAAATTTAATTTATATATATTTGTATATCAAGTATATAAATAAATTTATTGTTATAGTAGTACAGGCAATAAAGGATTTTCTAGCCGGGCTGCAGCGAAGAAAAAAGGATATTTCTTGAAATATTCAAGAACCAAAATGAGGAAATATTTGCACTAAAGTAGGTGAGAGACATACTATCTGACTACTTGAGATATCAGACGAATTATAAGCGAATCACCATATAAATATTTTGGAAATATGGCATTAAGAATTTATAATTAAAGACACTCAATTGTATATGAATTTGTAAAGAACTATTCTTTTGGAAAAACATATTGCCGTCTTTTGCCACGCTCATTTTTATATATACCGATTGAATCAGCTTTAGCCTTTGACAACCGTTGGCAATTAACACCAGTAGCACAATATGTTGTGATTTGTGAATGATCTAGAATGAATACGCCAATATCTTCGATAGGCACTTGCTTGGTTTCGCCAGATTCTTTCAATCCACCATCAACTGCTCATTCTTAGTAGACAAATACGCCGAGTTCCCGAAGTAGAGGGTCGTTTGATCATTAGTGAATATTATTGATTGTTAACTAACTGCATAATAAGTTTTATCATCAACTCCTTTTCTTCAGGATTACTTTATGTTATCAATAAGGTAAGTGCCACCAATGCGTTGTCATTTATTTTTACTTCTCCTGATTTTTTAAAACTATGTTCGTTCTTTTCTAAAAACCACACAAATAAAAATGCACCGATAGCTTATTGCCATCGCTGAACGGATGGTTTTTAATTGCAAAATACGCCAAGTGCGTAGCCCGTTCTTCAATACTTGGGTACAAAAATACCGTCGAAAGTTTGTACAACACTTGGTAAAATGCCAGAAAAACTGTCATCTTTTTCATTGCCAAATAAACTCGAAGCTTCTTTTTTCTTTGTCAATTGCCTTTTCAATTCTGCAATCGCGATTTTGGGCCTCGGTATAATCGATTCATATGTGATGATGATGACCTCACTTAATGTGCCGCTTGCAATGAAATTACTGTCGTATTGATTCAATAATACAACTTTGAGTGTATTGATGAATGATTTCCTACAAGCCTTTGGCTTCGGCTATATGTAACTCATCCGCCGCCGCACCATCACTTATCAGTTGAACTGTTTGCTGTAATTCATCTAAACGTTTTTGATTAATAGTATAACCTTTTACTAAATAATCTTTTAAGTGTCGTGTAGCACATTGACGGAATTGGATTGCTCGCTGGGAATTTACGCGATACCCTACAGACATAATTGCATCGAGACTGTAATATTTACTTTAATCGCCTGCGTTTTCCCTTTAATAGCACCGCACTGAGTGGTATGTTCCAAAATGGAACCAACCACCTTTTCTGACAACTCCTCCGATTTAAAGACATTATTAAGGTGTTTGGTAATAGCAGGCCTCTGCCTAATAATACGGCCATTTGTTGCTGTGTAAGGCACACTGTATCATTATCAAATTGAACCTCAATTTCAGTAGTATTATCAGGTGTTATCCCGTTCATTTTAATATTCTCTAACTTGTATAATTTCCCCAATATGATTGATGCGAACCTTAACAATACCATTTATCCCTTTTAAGCCTAAGTGAGCCCAAAATTGTTCTGCCAATTATATAAAATTGCTCAAAGACGAAAATATTGATATAATATACTTATGTAAAGAAATGGCTCTAAGCTGTTATAAGTCAAATAAACAATTCTAAGAAAGATTACATAACAATTTTGTGTTTACCTTGATTTTATTTTATTAATTCCAATAGGATATAAATCGGGAAATAGTAATTAAAGCGGCTAGACATTACCCTTCATTGCTGGGAATCCCAGCTTCGCTAAAAAGCCTCTTTCACGATAAATTGATCTGCAATCCCCAGTGAAGTCAAATGTCCTTCTACTGCTTGCATCATCGGTTCAGGACCACAGAGATAATAATATTGACCATCACCGTTAATATGCTTTTTAATTAATTCGGCAGAAATATATCCTTGCAGATAACCATCATATTGCTGGCTAGAAAGTATGTTGATGAAATTTTTACCTAAGAGCTTATGGAAATGCTCCTCAAGTATAATGTCCGCCTTCGTCTTGTTAGCAAATATCAGTTTGTTGGCGCCGACTTCATTTTGTTTCTCAAGTTGTTTTAAGATGGCAATAAAGGGTGTTACACCTGCCCCCCCAGCGATAAAAATGCCTTCGCCCTTGTAAATAATATCGCCGTAAACATCATGAACAAATAATTCGTCCCCTTCAGCAAGTGATAGTAATTGTTGTGTTATACCACCATGCGAAGGATAAGTTTTAATGGTGAATTCTAAATAGTCATCTTCTGGCAAGGAGGTAAATGTAAAGGATCTTAATTCCTCTTCTAACCCTTTTTTATTAATAGAAATATCAACTGCTTGACCAGCCTCAAAAGCCAACCCCACCGGCTTTTCCGTCATTATTCTGAGCACGTCATGAGTAAGATATTTTTTGGATATTATTTTAACTGCTTGTTTCATTGTATGGTTATTTTTTATTATAAATCTGTGATAAGAATTCTTGCTTGGTCGCTTCATTTTCAAACTGTCCTGAATAATTTGCCGTAACAGTGAAGCTATTGGTGTCTTTGATACCCCTCGAAGCCACACATAAATGGTCCGCTTCTATTATGACAGCTACGTCATTATGCTGCAAAATTTCCTTTAATGCTTCTGAAATTTGAACCGTGAGACGCTCTTGTACCTGAGGGCGTTTAGCATAATACTGTACCAAACGATTAATCTTAGACAATCCTATAACTTGCTTATTGGGAATATAGCCAACATGTACTTTGCCAATAATCGGCACAAAATGATGCTCACAATTGGAATACAGTGTGATGTCTTTTTCAATCAGCATATTTTTGTAGCCGTATTTATTATCGAAAAGGCTTATTGTCGGTTTGTTATAAGGATTTAATCCACTGAACAATTCTTTTACAAACATTTTAGCCACCCTTTTGGGTGTTCCCCTTAAACTGTCATCACTGAGGTCGAGTCCAAGTGTATGCATTATTTCAGCAAAGTGGTATTCAATTTTGGATATCTTTTCATCATCACTCAATTCAAAAGCATTCTTGAGAATTTGTGTATCTACAGTGGTTTTCTTAAGATGGATATTTAGCGTTTCTTGCATTATAAATTTTAGATTTCATTTATTCTTTTCATTACACCCTCTACCATTGCATCGCAATAGATTAAATTAAATTCAAACAGATCGTTGGCAGCATAGGTCTTTTCTATTGCCGCTCTTAACATCGTTTTTGCCCTGTTTAATCTCACTTTTACATTAGCTTCACTGATGTTCAACAGATGGGCCGTTTCTGCTATATTTAACCCACTTATCTCACGTAATGAAAATACCATCCAATAGTCTAAAGGAATATGGCAGAGGGCATCTTCAATAATGCCTGCGAGTTCTCGATTATGAATAATTTTATCGGTATCGTTATTCGAGTTGGCGAACATTGGCGTTGAATTATCTTTTATGTCTTGTATGATTTCATTCTTAAAACTTGACTTTTGGCTCTTTCTGTAACAGTTATTCATCATTATGCGAATGATCCAAGTTTTAAAATTTGAGCGGCCTTCAAACTGCGACAGGTTTTTATACGCATCCACAAATGTTTCCTGCATTAAATCTTGCGTGTCTTCGTGCTTATAATTGTAGGATCTTCCTATCTTGTATAAATAGGGGTTAAAGCGTCTGACAATAATTTCATAGAGCGCTTTTTCCCCCGCCAAAACACGCGTAATAATTTCAGATTCCGTAAACTTTTCAAATGAGTCCATACTAAATCAATACAATTTTGGTAAAACAATTTTAGAAATCCTGGCCATTGCAAAAGCTGAGATAGCCATTACAAGATCACGGACAGCTACATCAACATAGCTGAAACTTGCTAATAAAGTTAATGCAATTATAGTGAGCCATGCAGCAACAATATAGCCGCCAATCGCCGGTTTTTTCCATACGATGAGCCCTGCAATGATTTCAATAATGCCAACTATCATCATAAAGGCAGAGGCCGAAACTGGCAGAATATTAATTATTGAAGGACTAAGGTAATGCGCCCAGTTGGTGAGTATGTTTGTAAATTTGTCCAGCCCAGCCACAATAGGAACAATGACGAAGGTGTATTTCAACAGGTTGAATACGGGACTTAATAGCTGAATCTCTTTTCTACTTTCCATTTTTTTAGTTTTATGTTGTTATAATCATTAGAGTAAACGAGAAGTAGAAAGGATACAAAATAATTTTATCGGAGTATATAATTTTTGAGGATGAAAATTTTCAGCAACGTTGGCAACGGCTATCTGTACAAAACCACGTCCTACGAACAATTAATTGTAAAACTGAGCAGTATAGGAAGTAAGCACCTTAATAATTCTAAAGTTTTCTCTGTCAGAAAGCGAAATTTTCAAGGAATGCGATTGACATTCCCCATCCTTTGCGAAACTTCTCAACGGCATCGTATGGTATAAATTAGTGCTGGGATGACAATGTAGGTTACATCATTATCATCCCAGTCTTTTGAAGTTTCAATTCAGTGATAGCAAAAGTAAAACATTAGTTAGTTTAAGTTGATAAGAAATGGTTAATTTCCTCAACTTTTTTGAGAAGTTTTAGCGCACCCGATTATCTGAGTTATTGCACCTCACCTACCAGTCTCGCCCAATTTCTATAAGCAAATTTCTCTTTCTCTTGCTCGGTTAATGGTATTTGTTCCAAAAATTTTCTTGCATCTCTACCCGGGCGATATTGATATGGATAATCTGCCGAGAAAAGGATTCGATCGGTCCCAATAATTTCAACAGAGCGCTGTAGATATGTATTACTGAACATCCCACTGGCGGTCACATAGAGGTTTTGACGTATATAATCAATAAAGGGTCTATCTAGTTTTGCAACCCTATCCAGGGATGCCAATCGTTCTAAATAAAAGAGGATCACTTCGCCCCAGTGCCCAAGGATAATCTGGAGGTTCGGAAAACGGTCAAAAACCTTAGCGAGTACCAAGCGAACAAATTGTATTCCTGCTTCATAATGCCAGCCCAGGCCAAAAGTAGAAAGTGCAAGATCAACCCAATCACCAAAGCCTGAATAATAAACGTCTCTTACAGCTTTTTGGGGGATCTGAGGATGAATAAATAGCGGCACTTTCAGTGCTTCCGCACATTCAAATAATGACCAAAAATCCTTATGATCCAGATTCTTCTCCCCTGTTCTTCCGCATAACATCGCGCCTTTTAATCCAAGTTGTCTTACGGAACGTTCCAATTCTCCCGCAACTTCTTTGGGTGCCGGTGTAGGAAGTGCCGCCATGCCCTGGAATCTTTCGGGATTGCTTTTGACAACGGAACCAATAAGATCATTGGTTTGCCGTGCAAGATGAATACTATTGCTTCCAAGCGTATGAAGACCCGGGCTTGTTAAAGAAAGCACTTGTACATCAATATCCGCTTCATCCATAAGACTAAGGCGATTTGTTCCCATATCTTCTAATCGATTTTCAACTTCCCCTAAATGAAGATTTAGTGTGGGATCATCTTCCACGGAATCCTTCCAGGCATTTCTAATTTCATTAGTAAGAAAATGCTCTTCTATAGCTATTAATTTCATTTGCATATCAAATAATTGTTATATCATCCAAGTTATCATTCCATATAAGGGTTCCCTGAGTGCCGAAAAAGTAGTCGTCAATGCCACTTATAATAAGTGCCTTCGCTGTCACATTTGACGGTCATGTCTACAATGCGAGTTTACCCGTGCAATATTAATTCTACTTTCTGCTACCACTAGACATGGAAATTATATACATTCATCCAATCACTAGCTTAATTAAAGCGATATCACCCCTGTCATCGAAAGTTCCTTTCTTTGATACTCATAGCAAAAATAAAATATTTGTCCACATTACTCCCATTTTGAGATTTGGATAAAACAACCTTTTTGATCATCTGTTGGCTCAGACGCAAAACTTCCAATCTTTAGTGGTGTAAATATAGTGTTCAATGCTCCCCAGCATTTTGGTGATCTTTATTTTACTGCACAATTTTAAAATTAAATGCATTTGTCTTTAACGTCCCCATAATACTAAACCACGCAAGCAATAAACTTTCTACTCCTCTTGCAGAGGAGATATCACCCAAGTCAAATATCTCATTTTCTTTCCAGCCAAACTGATGCAAAATTGTCTTGACAGTTTGCTTTGCGATAGCATTATTTCCACTTATAAATACCGTACTATCTTCACTTAACATTCTGGGGTTAATCATTACACCGTTGAACATCGTATTTAACGACTTCACAATGAATGTTTTTGGGAATGCATTTTGTAAAGTTTCTGCGAGTGAACTCGTATTACTTATAAATAAAGGTGGCGGAAACCCCTTGGTAGAATCTGTTGCGTTGCTTATATCCAGGACTATTTTCCCATCTAGTTCATCTGCTGCCAGTTGCAATGCTTCCAAAGAGCCCAAACCATTTGTACACAATAAAATCAGTTCTGCATCCTTGGCTGCATCCAAATAAGTGCCTAAGGTGATAGAGGGATTCGCTTTTAAATAATCAGCGACACAAGGCGTCTCACTCCTATTTTGAGTGCCTGTCTTTGCCAAAGTCTTTTCAACATTTCTTGTTCCCATTTTTACGGTGTGCCCAAGGCTTACCAACTTAGCAGCCAATGTTTGCCCTACCGCTGCGGTTCCAAATACGGAAATTTTCATTTTATTTTTTTTTATTTTAGTTTATTATAAAGTCGGATAATCAGTATAACCTTTTGCGTCTGCTGTATAGAGTGTTGTGAAATCCACTGGATTTAAAGCGGCTCCTTTTTCAATTCGTGCCACAAAATCAGGCGTCGCCAAAAAACTCCTACCAAATGCGACGACGTCTGCAAAGCCTTTATTTAAGGCAGCTTCAGCTGTCTCTGGCGTAAGCCCGTTGGATAAAATAATGGTATTTGAAAAATGGGAACGAATGCTGTCAAAGGTTTTCTGGGGAATATTTGGATTGGCGGAAATATGAATATACTGAATGCCTATTTTATTCATTTGCGTAGCCAAATATTGATATGTTTCGTGGACATCCGCTTCATCATACGGCTGCAAATCACCTAAGGTGGAGAAAGGAGAAAAACGAATACCAACTTTATCTTTACCAATAGCTGCGGCAACTTTTTCCACAACTTCAATGATTAATCTGGCTCTGTTTTGCATGTTACCTCCATAAGCATCCGTGCGGTTGTTAATATTAGGGTTCAAAAACTGTTCTAATAAATATCCGTTTGCACCATGTAATTCAACGCCATCAAAACCTGCGTGCATAGCATTTATTGCAGCAACTACATATTTTTCAATCACTGCTTTTACACCTTCCGTTGTTAGTGCCGTTGGTTCTGAATGGTCTTGTGCACCAACGGAATCAGTATGGATTTGTCCCATTGCTTTTATAGCAGAAACACCGACCAACTCTACTTGCGGCGGTAAATTATCATAATGTCCAATGCGGCCGGTGTGCATGAGCTGCAAAAATATTTTGCTGTTTCCTTTATGAACAGCCGCTGTAATTTTTTTCCAACCGTCTATCTGCGCCTCACTATATACACCTGGAATGCGGGGATAACCTAATGCTTCAGGGCTTGGTGCCGTGCCTTCAGTAATTATCAAGCCAGCTCCACTACGCTGCCCGTAGTAGGTCGCCATTAAATCATTAGGAATATTACCGATAGCTCTGCTACGTGTCATAGGAGCCATTACAATATGGTTTTTTAAGTTAAAACCATTTTTTTGAAATGCTGTAAGAAGCTTGTCCATCTTTTTTGTATTAAATGTTTAAATCAATACTGCAAAGATGAAGCGACATTTGTGAACTAAATAACCGCGGATGTCTAAAAAATAGCTCTATGCGACAGAACTATATTTTTTAGGCGTAGTGCCGTAATGCTTTTGAAAAAGTTTACTGAAGTGGCTTAGGTTGGAAAAACCCAATTGGTAGCCAACTTCCGATACCGTTTTCCCACCATGCTTTAAGAGGAAAGCAGCTTCTTCCATTCTGAATTTTTGATAATAGTTATAGATAGTGTCACCAAAAACTTGTTTGAATAACAGCTTCATCTTCGTCTCGCTCATATTTGCCATCTTAGCAAGGGCTTGGAGTTGTGGGGGTAGCCCTAAATCCGCCAAAATAGCTGCTTGGATAGCGAATAGACTTTCTATGTCTGTTTTGTTGATAAGGCTATGTTTTTTAGCCTCCCGATTCAATAACTTAGTGAATAATAAGTATAAGAGCTCTTCCACTTTTATCCTGTAATAAAAGTTGTCTAATTGGGTTTGATCGTTAATTTCAGATAGTTGATTAAGAAGCTTTTTCACTTCCGGGCTCATTGATTCCTGGAAAATAAAAGTGGCCTTGTTTTCAAGGATAGTTTTCACAATGGAATTAGGCTTTGTTATCCGCAGCAAGTCCGAAAGGATAGTTGATTTTATGCCCACTACAGTAAAATATACTTCTGTATTGGCAGGCACCCGAATTTCTGAATTTAAATCACTTGAGCCAATTTCAATAGACGAATCGTTGTTATAGGCCAATTGCTTATCAGCTAATAAATTTATGGGAGTTTCTGAATTGTAAAAGAAAATAGCAATATTGTCATGTCTATTGGCGGGCGCATATCGTTTATAGACAAAGGCCTGCTTGAACTTATAACGATGAATAAGTAATCGGAAGTTCTCATCAAAATCAACTTTGCGAATACTCCCCACGCCAAGTGATGCAGGGATGGTTAACCGGTTATCTATAACGGGTACCTTAAACTTCCGCCCAAAGTCTTCCAGAAAATTAAAGTCCGAATTTGCAGTGAATTCAAAAGTTATCATCTTGGCGCTTTATCACTGTTTACATGCCCATTAGAAGGATCCTCTTTTTTGCATTTAATTATAAAGAAGGGGTATTGTTCTTCAACCTCTGTGATTTCAAATAAACCAACACATCCAAACTCCTTTTGAATGGAGTCTTTGTCATAAAAAAACATTCGTACACCCTCAAATGGCTCATATCGATCCTGACTAATCAATCTTCCACGACCAAAAGTGTAGGCTTTTTTAGAAATAGCGACAAAAATCATATAACCATTATCCGATAATTGGTTATAGCAATCACGCAGAAGCTTAAGCCTTTGTTCATTGTCCAATAAATGAATCAAGGCATAGCAAAATATACCATCATATTGGCAATTGTCGAACGGCATATCGGTTACAGAACCCTGATAAATAATCATTGCTGAACCGTAATGTTTTCTCGCCAGTTCGATGGCCGTTTTTGATATTTCAATTCCGGTTACGTCTATCCCACTGTCTCTAAAAATTTGCGCATTGCGACCATAACCAATGCCGGGAATAAGTATATTTTTTATCGATTTCTCAACAAAAAAATCTTTTGCTACCATAGCGGATTTCGCTGGTTCAAGCCCCCACATTTCCTGCTTCTGCTGAAAGTTAGTTTCCCAAAATTCCGGTTTTTCTATATCCACACTCATCATTTTAATTTACGGCGAACTATTAGTTATATCTCAACCATGCCAGAAAACAGTTACCCGTGCAAAAATCTTCCCAGACATGGATGGGTCCTATCATATTCATTAGGCACAGCGAAAAAGAATCCATCGTAAGTATTGCTTTAGCGGACCACACCAATTCGAGCCTTTAAAGGAATATTGGAAGTGAATAAACTAGGTGTTTGTCCATGAAAATCAAATTCTATATTTACGCCTGGTCTGAAGATCAAACAATGTGTGGATCCTCCGAAATGGAAGGTGCCTATTGGATCACCTTTCCTAACTGTCTGACCTACTGCAACCGTAATTTCGCAACTGGAAACTTCTGCCATACCAATTGCCACAAAACACATCAGGCCTATTTTTTCATTGGTCGATTGGATAAAGATTAATGCCCGTGCTGCGATCTCCGCAATATATCCCTGCGAATCATTAGGCCCCGATGGGTCATACCCTTCGATTGGTGCTTCCGCATAATAGGTTCCCGGTACGTTTTGTATCGCGATAACCTGTCCGTCCACCGGGCTATTCCATCTATGATAAGTTTTAGCGCATAAGAACGCTTGATATACCGTGCTGCCATCTCCAAACGCAGCAGCCTGAGGATGATTGTCCATAATATCCAGCAAAGAATAGGGTTGTCCTTTCATCCAAAATTTATCTTTCATCTTGGCGTCGGTAACACAATTGTATGGGGCCGATTCACAGGCATTGACAATGACTTCTGGTGCCGCGTCTTCGACGCTTACTTCTCTAACACCCGGATTAAATTCCCGGGTAAAAAATGCATCCCAGGTCCCATATCCAAAATACGGCAGTTGAGGGCTACATTGATAATTGTATATAAAATTGGCTGTAGCATCAGAAGGATCATTTCCTTGTCCCCGCAATGGATCCATCGCAGCGATTGCTTCCAGTGCTTCCGGAGAAAGCCAACCAACAGGATTCGTGTAATCCGGCTGAGGTTGAATGATGGGACCATTTGACAAAACATATTGAGAAGCGCCACTCATTAAAAAATACTTCCACTCTGTTAGAATAGCATATAATTTTTGATTGACAACAGGATGGGTAAAAGTCAAAAAGCCACCGCTTGTTCCCATTGCCCAGTCCACAATGGCATTAATGGGAAATCCCACCAAGCCTATTTGATCCTCTATGACGCTGTAACAAGGTGCCTCATTTAAAATCTGGTTGATTAATAGTAGCATTGTTTCGAAATTTTTTACCGGCTCATTATAGCCCTGTGGAATTTCGTCATACATGCTTGTAAAACTCATGTATAAAATAGGGTCAGCATAAATGGCAGCCGCGAGTTCCTTAACGGCCGGGCTAAAGGGGAGTTTCGCAGCTTTTGCCTTTTCAATTTTTCTCGTAATCCAGGTGTTTAAAAAATCTCTGTCAGACGGCAGCCATTTGCCAATGCGGTATTTTGTATGTTTCATCATTAAGAAATTATTTCTCATCCACATGCTTGCATTTTCAGCTATGCATTGTTTTGCTAATAGCTACTAATACCTTAGCAATGACAGATAAAAAGGGGGACAAATTTTTAATTCCGTATCAAATATACCAATTAAAGTAATGAAAAGTCACATACAATTTTTCAACCATCACAACCACTAGCCAAAAAAATAGCCTCCATTAAAGAGGCCCATATTGTGTCATTATTAGAAGCTCTACTTTTTTAGAAATCAGTTTAATAACGATCTTCTTTAGTCTTTCTAAGGGTGTATAGATATCCTTTATTGAACGCCTAAATTTATTTTTCTATCCGCAGGTCTGTAATACCATGACAGCAACGTCAGAATAAGTAGTAAGGCAGAGCCAAAAATTTCTTTTAGATCCCCCACTATCAGATGAGAAATAATGGCACCAGACATGAGAAAGAAAAAACCTGCATAAGCCCATTCCTTTATCAAAGGATATTTGGGAACAAGTACGGCTACCACACCCAATATCTTCCAGACGCCCAATATAGTCATCAAATAAATAGGGTATCCTAAATGCCGGATGTATTCTTCTCCACCTGCCCCTTGCTTCATCTTGACTATTTGGCCCATTCCAGTGACGACCATTCCAAGGGCAAGCCAGATGGTAGCAATCCAATAGATGATTTTATTTCGCTTTGTCATTGAGGATTATTTTAGTGTGTGAATGATTTCTTGTAAGCGGTTGTGTGCATAATTTAAACCTTGTGCAAAGGGCATTTTTAGTTGCTGTTCTCTATGTGCCACAGATTGATAAATAACCTGGATACTTAGTTTACTCGTATTGTCGGTAAGGCTCTTAAATTCTAAGAATTCGAGCTGGACGCCCAGAGGCATATTCTCCATTTCAAATGTCCTGATGATTTTTTGATTAGCAATAAACCTGTGAATGGTTCCACTTGCGCTAAAGACTACATGGCCATTCTGTACGGTTTCAAACTGGTAACTACCGAATTTTTTATTTTCCATTTTTAGCACCTTGGTACCCATCCACTGTTCAATTAATTCCGGTTCTGTGTAGGCTTTGAATAGTAGCTCTACAGGCAAATCAAATTCCCTGGTTATTAACAGCTCTTGTGTGCCATCTTTGGCATCGATTTTCGTTTTTAGCTCCATTGCAATTTATTTTTTTGATTTATAGTTTTTCATTACAGCTTCCAATTTATTAAACCGATCATCCCACATTTGACGGAACGGTTCAATAAAAGCGGCTACTTCTTGCATTTTGTTCGCATTGATTTGATAGTAAATTTCTCGTCCGTTCTGCTCTTGTTTAAGTAGTGCACATTCAGTGAGTATTTGTAAATGTTTCGAAATCGTTGGCCTCGCCGAGTCAAAGTTGGAAGCGATTGCTCCTGCTGTCATTGCTTGCGTGGCAACCAACAGAAGGATCGCTCTTCTTGTCGGATCTGCTATTGCTTGAAATACATCACGCCTTAAATTCATTGTGTAGTCATTTGACTACAAATATAAGCGTAGTTATTTGACTACGCAAATTTTTCTGCAATTATTTTGTCGGATACAAAGACAGCATATATAGAAATAATCTGTTTCCATATTATGCACAATAGCATTTAGCCGGCTAAGGACTAAATAATTGGGTTATTATTTCATTTGTGCTCAATACAGGTAAACATCATTAATTACCATCAAACTTCCTTATCGCTTCTGGCGTAACGGGTGTAAATAAGTTGATCAGGTTACCGTCCGGATCACGAAGTAATAGAGATCTGTTACCCCATGGCATCGTTGTCGGCTTTTGTATTACGTGGTTTTGTAGATGGCTCGCCAATCTTTCATAATCATTATCTATATCATCAACTCTGAATTCTATGATGACGGAACGATTTTGAGCAGCTTGGGCAACGTCCCGTCCCCCAAAAAAAGACAAGGTTTTGGTGCTACCAATGGCTAGCGTTGCGGTTCGGGTCTTTAGTTCAGCAAAGTCCGGTGTATATTGTACTATTTTCATTCCGGCTACTTGCTCATAAAACTTTACTAAACCATCAATGTTGTCTGTAATAATGCGAATGGATACTAAATTCATTTTTAAATTTTTCAGTTAATTCGCAAAACTAAATAGGCACTATGACAAGGGCATGTCAGGGGTATTAAAGTTTTTCTCTTTGTCAGCTAAAAATTTTTGAAGCGTGATTTTGTGGGGCTTAAATTTTAACGCCAGAGGCTGAATATCTGTTATGCGGTCCAAACGAAACATCCTGTAATCCTTTCTAAGCCTGCAATAGGCAATAAGTGTCCAACTTTCCTGTAAGTTGTAATACAATGCAAACGGCTCTATTTTTCGTTCCGTTTTCTCCTTTTTGAGGCCGGAGTGATAGGTTATATTCAATACTTTAAAGTCCGTTAATGCAGTTTGAATAAGAGCTAATGAACTGCTCGCATTTGTCTGAAGGGCTACCGGACTAACTGCAATTCTTTTGGACAAAAGTTCCACCTTTTCCTTTGTAGAATACAACAAAACTGCTTTTACTTTATTGACAGCTTCGGTATATTCTTTTATAAGGGAGCTATCCTTGTTTTTCTGCACCAATTGCTCCACTGTAATTAAGGCATTTGCCTCTTTTTCTGTAAACATTATTGGTGGAATTCTGTAACCTTCCATTAGGCTATAACCCTTGCCCTCTTCTGTCCAAATGGGAATACCCGCCTGCTCCAATGCCTTCACATCCCGGTAAATTGTGCGAACACTTACATCGAATTTTTCAGCAAGGAAGGGGGCCGTAATCAACCTTTTGGTTTGCAATTGCATTAAAATTGCCGTCAGTCTTGAAATACGTTTTATGTCGTTTTCATTCATTTTATCTAGGGCATTTGATAAATATACTAGTAAACACAGGTCTTCTAAACGCTAATGTTTGCCCATCAAATATAATTCCTTGTGGAAACAAATTACAATCAAATTTTTAATCTGGTTAAATAGTATGAAGGGAGACAGGTCCTCAAAACAAAAAATATCTAAATGATAATGAGCGAAGAGTCAAAATAATTTATTTTGTCTATAGAATTATCACATTTTTACCTGGTCAACATGCTTTGGAATACATGGTCAACTTGAAAGGTTCGGAATATACACAGCTGCACTAAAAGTAAATGAAACATCAGCAATCAACTTACCCTTTCAGCTCCCAGAACCTGCCGAATAAGCCAAATTTATCCACTAAAGGAGGGCAAAGCAACCCTAGGGCGGGAGCCTCTGAAAATGAGTTTATAAAAACTTGCATAAGAGTAAATCAAGTAGTATGGCTGGCGGGATCAAAGTCTGATTTTTTGAATGTATGGGCAAAAAAAATACCCGGACTTATTATCTAGGTATTTAATCTAACCGATTTCGGAATATTGTCATTTTCAAAAAAAACCACCATGTCAAAAGGAAAAATTTAGTTTTTGCTTTACGTGCGCTTTCTCCCTTTCGATTATTTTAGCATTATGTAATAATAAAAATTCCCTATCCTTTTCCAAAAGCCGAAACCACATGGTAGCTGGAAAGTTATTGTTTGAATGTATTTCTAACCTGTATATAATTTTATCAGTGGGGTTTCTGTGTTTATTAATAATCTGGCTTAATTCAGTAGGATCAATATCTATTACAGATGCAAACTCTTTATTTTTCATTTCCAAACTACTGATATACTCCTTCAGAAAAAAACCAAAAAAATAATCCTTAGTTAAAGACCGTGAATTTATATAATCTTCAATTAAATACTTTAATTGAAGCAGACGCGATATTCTTCTATTTTTTTCGGTCTGATTTTCCGATAGAACCTTTCTAAAGATCCGAAATTCAGACATAAAAGCACCTCTTTCATTCTCGCTTTCTGTGCTTGTAAAAACAAGCGCCTCTGCCATTTCTTCAGGAGTATGCTTTTTTTCAATTGCTTTATACGATTTCATACTAGACTCTTTTGTTTGATTTTAAAATAACTACTCTACTCTCCTATTAAATTACTCCAAATATTTATTTATTAATTTTCTCGAGTCATCACCATAGACAGTCATAAAGCCCTCTGGCCGATGTATAGTTTTTAAGCCGACATGCAGGAAGCCATACTTTGAAGAATAATGGTCAATAAGTTGAGTTTTGGGTATAAGGAAGACTACGCCATCATGTCCACGTTTAAAAGATTCTCTGCATGCAAAAGCGATTAAGCAACCTCCTATATTTTCAAACTTTCTTTTTGAGCCAATATTCTCCTCACTTACCTCTAATAATTTAATTTCTATAGCGTTGACTGTATCATCTTTATGATCCAACAAACACATTAACCCTAAAATTTGATCATCATTTTTTAGCGTCAATTTGTAGACTTCATTACCCCTATAGTCATCCCAACTAAATTTATTAAACAAATTTCTATTCTTCTGAAGGGCTTTGAAATCAAGATTTGTCATTGGAACAATAACAACCTCCGACTTTTCTGAGGTGATTGCATTTTGTATATACATCCATCATCTTTTAAATTTTCATAAAGATACAAATAATTTACAAAAATGTAAATTATTTACAAAAATTATTAATATCCTAGAAGAAGATAAATCCTTGACTTAGCAATGGTTCAATTCTGGTTTTATTTTAGTAAGTAAGTACAG
>NZ_JBNQGD010000417.1:0-3037 GCF_050436765.1 Arachidicoccus sp.
TGTAGTTCACTCAATATAAACCTTTGAAATATCTTATTTGCGTCGCATGTTTTGTTGTTTTTAGTCTCGGCTATTGTTGTGCACAACGGGTAATACGCGGACACATATATGGTGGGCTTAATCAGACGAGCCCTGTTGACTCCATGCAGGTGCGCACGTCTTCTGGAAATATTACCTATACGGATATTCACGGCTTATATGCCATCGACGCGAAGCCAACAAATGATACGATTTTTATTTCCTTTAAAGGAAGAGAAATTATTCATTATCCGATTTCTTTTATTACAACGCCCGACAAATTTGATGTCTATCTGCAAAATCCCGGTTTTTACGATCCATCCTATGCAGATGAATTACCGGAAGTAAGGGTAATGACCAGAAATTATCATAAAGATTCTTTGGCCAACAGGCAGATGTATGCCAATGTATTCGATTATACAAAACCAAAATTCAATCCTTTCTCACCGGTTACCTCCGTGTATAACCTATTTGATAAAAAGAATATTAAACGACAAGAACGTTACCGGCAGTTTGCAAAGGATAATGAACAGTCAGGCTATGTTGATTCCCGCTTTACGCGCAGCTATGTATCTAAGATTGCCAATATCAAGGATGATGATGAACTCAGCGATTTCATGAAGGAGTACAGACCGACTTTTCAGGATTTAGTAAATATGAATGAACTTGAATTGGGTCAATATATTATTGACAGTTATAAAGAATATAAAAAACTGAAAGCCACCAAGTGATAAGAATCAATTTTAATTGACATTTTCTTCAAATACTTTTGGTATTGTTATTTGTCGCTGTACCTTTGCAGCGTAAAATTTAGCAATGCTCAAAGGTTTCGTTGCAATATTACTTCTTCTACTTATTTTTTGCCAGTCGTTTAACAGGTTTCTGGTTAAGGCGAGTTTTTACATTAATCAAAATTATATTGCCACAAACCTATGTGTTAATCGGGGTAATCCCAGCATGCATTGCGATGGGAAATGTCAATTGACAAAAAAATTAAACGAGACAGATCAACAAGATCAGCAAAATCCGCAAAAAAGAACTGCCAACGAAATGGATGTTTTCTTTTTTCACCCCATAGCAATCTCACCAGTTATTGTATATATCGATGTTCCCCAACCATTAAATGGACATTATGTATCGCTGGTGTCTCAATTTGTTTTTGCGGCTACTCTTCATCCGCCTACTGCCTAATTTTTAGGGAAAGGTTTTTTGATAAATGACTTAAGTTCTTCTTAAAGTTAGCGACTCCTTGTGTATTATGCAAGGGTGCTGCCTTATCCCATTGCAATATTTATAGGTATTTCCGAAATTTTATTAGGAGTAAAAAATTTTCTATGAAGCGTTTAAAGGAGAGCATTTTTTACTTACTACTTAACTAATCTTTTATGAAGCTTAAATATATTTTATGGCTCGTATTGACATTGCTCAGTACAAGTGTTACCTTATGCGCGCAAACTATTATTACAGGAAAAATCATTGATAAAGACTCAAAACAGGCCCTGCAAGGTGTTTCAATATCTGGCACTACTAATCATTCCCATGCAATTTCCAATCAGCAGGGGGGCTTTAAAATTAAAGTTAGCGTTCAGGATTCGCTCGAATTCACAGATATAAATTACCAGACAAAAAAAGTAAACATTGGAGCGAAATTTTTGCTTATCGAATTATCATCACAGGATCACGATCTTGACCGTGTGGTCGTTTCTGGTAATCGTTTCACGCAGAACCGAAAAGATATTCCGGCGGCTATAAGCGTGATAAGTCAGCACACTATCGAAGAGACGAAGGCGACGCAACTCGATCAATTAGTCAATAAGATACCTGGTGTTTTTATGGTTGATCTGGGAAATGAACAGCACGAGATGAGTATTCGTCAGCCGATGACCACAAAGAGTTTATTTTTGTATTTAGAAGATGGTATTCCCATCCGTACTACGGGACTCTACAATCATAATGCACTTTTGGAAATGAATATGGCGGCAATGCAGCGCATCGAAATTTTGAAAGGACCGGCATCTGCTCAATACGGTGCGGAAGCTGTAGGAGGAGCTGTTAATATAATTACTACACCACCACCGGTAGTGCCATCCGGACAATTGAGTGTTCAAAAAGATAACAATGGTTACCGTCGTTTGGACTTGCAGGCGGGAAGTAATTTTGGCAAATTTGGCGCCGTGGTTAGCGGCTATTATGCCAATAGAAAAAATGGTCCCATTGCTTACAGCGATTTTCATAAAACCGCCTTGACTTTAAATACCGTTTATGCTTTTTCGAACGCACTAAAATGGACAAATAACGCCACCTACATTGATTATTATGCTGACATGACCGGCTCTTTAGACAGTGCTGCTTTTGCAAGGAAAGATTTTTCTACCAATTATACTTTTACCTACCGTAAAGTAAGGGCCTTACGCGTGAAATCAGTATTGGAAAAGCGGTGGAATGACCATTCGGATAGCCGGGTTACTTTTATGTATCGCAAGAACAGCACGGGACAAAATCCTTCGTATCGTATTAAGGATAATAAAAGTGATCCTACAACAGCAAAGGGAGAGATTAATGACAATAGTTTTCAAAGTTTTGTGGCTATTGTACAGCACCAACAAAAAATTGATTGGCTGGGAAGCAAGTTGACTGCAGGGCTGAGTACTGATGTCAGTCCAAGCCATTATGTGGCTAATTTTATCAATATTCAAAGAGATGCCAGTGGCAGATATGCCAGCTATACAAGTGGTGATTCCTTATTAACTAAATATTCTACGGGTATAGATAATTACGCCGCTTTTGTGCAATATGGATTTGATCTATTAAATCATTTAAAAATTGTGGGCGCGGCACGCTACGATTTGTTTAGTTATAATTTTAGAAATGCGTTGCCAAGCTCTGCTGTGAGTGGTGCTGCATCTTCTGTACAGCACTTCAACAGGCTAACACCCAAAGTGGGGTTCACTTATAATTTAAATAAGATTGGTTTTTATGGAAACTATGCGCAAGGTTTTGTGCCCCCGCAAGTAACAGA
>NZ_JBNQGD010000417.1:3047-8487 GCF_050436765.1 Arachidicoccus sp.
CCATTCTAAAAGCGAGTAATAAACTTGGAAACCCAATGTAAAAGTACCTTTTCTGAAACCTCAGGTATTTGATAATTATGAAATTGGTGGCTGGATATCCTTTGTGCAAAATATATTGTATGCAGATTGGAGTTTGTATCGTCTAAACGGAACAAATGAAATTATTTCGATAAGAAATGACGACGGATCTTCTGTAAATGCAAACGCCGGAAAAACGCGTCATACGGGTATTGAATATGGGTTGCATTTTAAGCCAAACCAACAATGGGAGTTGCGAATAAGTGGCACCAATGCAAACCATAAATTTATCCGGGATATGGAAAATGGTGCTGATTACAGTGGCAATGACATGAGTGCCGCGCCACATTTTCTATTGAACGCAGAAGCCGTTTACCATCCGCCATTCATCAAAGGATGTAGAATAGGAGTAGAGTGGCAGAAAATGGGAAATTATTTTATGGATGATGCCAATACTACTAAATATAGGGGCTTCAGTGTGTTTAACCTTCGTACGGGTTACGAAATAAAGAAGTTGGAAATATGGGCGAATGCCTTAAATGTTTTCAATACATATTATTCCAATCTCGCAACAAAATCAAATTACGGATACAGCTATAATTTAGGTAGTCCTTTTACAATTGCTGTGGGTATTCGTTATCATTTTGGGAAATAAGACTTTGGCCCTTACGCGTATAAAACGAAATTGATGAAGGTCAAAAAAGGCCATGGCAGTGGGGCGACAACTCTGTTCGATTACAGGAGAAAGCAATTCTAATCAGTCGGTCAACTTTACACGTGGATCTATAACCGTGTACAAAATATCCGCGACAATATTGACGATTACGAAGAAGGAAGCGGTAATCAAGACGCTACCCATGACCACAGGGAAATCAAGGTTTTCCAGCGCGTCTACGGTAACCTTACCGATGCCCTTCCAGTTGAAAATATATTCTATAAAGAAAGTACCTGCCAATAATTCGGCAAACCAGCCTGTAACGGCAGTCGCTACCGGGTTTAAGGCATTGGGTAATGCATGTTTCCACACAACAGCGCTTTTGCTTAAACCTTTTGCATAAGCCGTGCGGATATAGTCTTTATGTAAAACATCGAGCATCGTACTTCGCGTAAGCTGTGTAATGATAGCCATGGGTCTTATTCCCAAAGTGATAGCGGGAAGAATTAAATTTTGCAAGGCCAGATGTTTGCCGGTAACGGGGTCGTATTCATACAAACTACCCGTCATATACAAGCCCGTATATTTGTGCAAGACAAATCCAAAAATATAGGCAATCACGATTCCAATAAAAAATGAAGGTGCTGAAATGCCCAGAACACTTGTAAAGACGGCGGAACTATCCAGCCAGGTATTCTGTTTAACCGCTGATAAAATACCTAAAGGAATGCCCAGCAGAATCGCCAATAGCATAGCGGTGAATGAAAGGATAATAGTGCCGGGCAGGGCCTCCATTAATATTTCGGTTACTTGTTTTTTACTTTGATAAGAGCGACGGAGATAAGGTATCTTGATGCCCAGCTTTTCATTTCCGCCTATAAAAAATCCCCTTAAATGTTTCTCCTGAATTTCCTTTTCCGTGTTAATGCTGATTGGAGAAACATCATTTAAATAAAATAAGAATTGTTTCCATCTGGGCTGATCAAGTGCTAATTCTTTGCGTACATTTTGTATGGTTGCGCTATCGCCGGTTTGACCAAGTACCAAGCGCGCCGGATCACCAAATCCTTGAAACAGAAAGAAGACAACAACTACCACACCTGCTAAAACGAGGATGCCATAAGCGATTCTTTTTAGTAAAAATGAAAACATTTTTTGCGGTAGATTTCTTTACGATGAAGTTATGATTTGTAGGGCAATTAATACACATTTCTTCTTTTACCGCTTTCAAAATCTTTGAAAATAAAGGATCCCAGATTATCTAAAGTCGCGAAGTAGGCCTTGCCGTTGTTGGTTTCCGTAAATTCGGTTACAAACTCCTGTAAATATGGATCTGAGGCAATCATAAAAGTGGTAATGTCTATTTTTAGTTTTTTGCACTGTGCTGCAAGGTTGATACACCGGTTCGTAATTTTTCTGTCAAGGCCAAAAGCATTTTTATAATATTTTCCACCAATTTTCAGACAAGTAGGTTTGCCGTCGGTAATCATAAATATTTTTTTGTTGGCGTTTTTTTTGCGCCGTAAAATATCCATCGCCAGTTCCAGGCCGGCCACAGTGTTGGTGTGGAAAGGGCCAACCTGCAAATAAGGCAAATCCTTTATTTCCACGGTCCAGGCATCATTGCCAAAAACCACGATATCTAAAGTATCTTTTGGATATTTGGTGGTAATCAATTCGCTTAAGGCCATGGCTACTTTTTTTGCGGGAGTAATGCGGTCTTCGCCATACAAAATCATGGAGTGTGAAATGTCAATCATCAAAACAGTAGATGTTTGTGCTTTGAAATCTGTCTCCCGAATTTGCAAGTCATTTTCATCCAAAGAGAAATTTTCCAGGCCATGGTTGATTTGTGCAGCACGAATACTTTCCGTGAAATCTATTTGTTCTAGTTTATCGCCAAATTGGAAACTGCGAATATCCGGGCTTACTTCGTCGCCCAAACCGGTTTTTTTGGTAGTATGTTCCCCTTTTCTTGATTTCTTTAACTTATTGAAAATTTCTTCTAAGCTGCGTTGACGAATACCTTGCTCAGTCTTGGAGGAAATAGCGTAGGTACCGGATATAGGATCTTCTTTCAGGTAACCATTGTCCTTTAGATCTTGAATAAAATCACCCATGCCATAATTTTCTCCGGTCAGCTGAAACTGTTTATCCAATTCATTCATCCATTGCAAGGCTTCCTGTGCATCGCCATTGGTGTAAGGGAGTAATTGCATGAATATATCTAGCAACTGCTCAAATTTACTCTTCTGTGCGTCAGGTATAAACTGCGAAAATTCAAAACCTTTCATCTACTAATAATTAAAGATGTAAGGTACGAAATTATGAGCAGAATTGTAGATATACTGTGCCATTGCGCTAACATCAGTTAGGTTGCTAAATTGGAAAAACATCTGTATATTGCCGGGCTTTTATCATATTATTTTAATAAAAAAGAAAGAAAAATGTCAAAACACAGAGCCGGTGTTTTATACGGCGAAGAACTTACAGCTTTGTTTAACGATGCAAAGGAAAATAAATATGCAGTTCCTGCAGTAAACGTTATAGGAACTAACTCGGTGAATGCAGTTCTAGAAACAGCAGCCAAGGTAGGCTCACCCGTTATCATCCAGTTTAGCAATGGCGGGGCGCAATTCTTTGCCGGTAAAGGGATGCCTAATGATAAGTTACAAGCGAATATCAGCGGTGCTATCAGCGGCGCGCTGCACGTGCATAATGTAGCCAAATATTATGGAGTACCCGTCGTTTTACATACTGACCATGCTGCTAAAAAATGGCTGCCCTGGATTGATGGATTGATTACAGCTGGTGAAGCTTATAAGAAACAAAATGGTCAGCCTTTATTCAGCTCACATATGCTTGATTTGAGCGAAGAACCATTGGATGAGAATATTGTAACGTCTGTAGAGTTCTTTAAAAGAATGGAGCCTTTAGGCATGTGCATCGAAGTGGAATTAGGTGTTACAGGTGGTGAAGAAGATGGTGTGGATAATTCACAAGTGGATAATTCAAAACTTTATACGCAACCTGAAGAAGTTTATGCAACCTATGATAGCTTAAATAAAGTAGGCAGTTTGTTTACAATTGCGGCGGCTTTCGGAAATGTTCATGGTGTTTACAAGCCGGGTAATGTAGAATTGCGTCCTGAAATATTGTTGAACAGTCAAGAGTATGTTGCCCAAAAATTAGGATTGACCAAAGATGCACGTCCGGTATCTTTTGTATTCCACGGTGGTAGCGGTTCCGACAAAAATCAAATAAATGAGTCTTTGGATTATGGTGTGGTAAAAATGAATATTGATACCGATATGCAGTGGGCATTTGCCGAAGGGGTTTTCGATTATTACAAAAAGAACGAAGCTTATTTGCAAGGCCAATTGGGCAACCCTGGTGGTGCAGATGCGCCCAATAAAAAATATTATGACCCTCGCGTATGGTTGCGCAAAGGTGAAGATACTTTTGTAAAACGTTTGGAAGAGGCCTTTACCGATTTGAATTGTATTGGTAGAAATCAATAAGATAAAGATCAGTAGGCATGGCAGCAGCTTTCCAACTATTTTGCTGCTTTATACAATGCATTGAGAGATCCTCTTTTAATGCATTGTATTTTTTTGCCTAGGTATTGCATTTAATAGCCCGTTAAAAAGGGAGGGTAGGTGGTCGCTGGCGTGTATTTTGGTGGCTTTTGGTGGCTACACAGACTTAGAATGCTTTGCACAGATTAGATAAGCTTATGACAATTGCCTGCTGCCATTGTAATCAGAGTGCCGAGCATTGGTAGGGTGTGATTCTTTTTAGATCGCGAAATAGACGACCAAAAACCGAAGATTTTTTTGTGCATCCGTAAGTGATAACCATTCTGTCATTTTACTAATTTAAAAGTTTCAGAATAAAATCATGAATACGCGCGAACGCCAAAACTAAGTCGTCTTATAACAGTGCCGGTTTTTCATTCAACAGACAATCTTTCAATTTAGCTTTTACCTTTTCCGATATATTTTCTGTTCCTAGTTCTTCTAGCGCTTGTATTACCAAGTTGCTTAGCGGTCCCTTTAATGCCATTTTTTGGGGTGTAGTGGGTTTAAAATTAACTTCGATATTACCTATATTATGTATTCTAAGATTCGTAACTGATAATATTTCTTTATTGTGTCGATTGGTGGTTGTTCTGAAAATTACATTATTAATCGGTAAATCAGACCGCGTCACCGAATCATGCATTGTGATAATTAGGTACAGTCTAGATCTTTTTGAAGTGCACTAATTGTCATTATTTAGGTTTATGAACCCATATGATTTTGATATTTTAGGTTTTAATTCCTATAAAATATAGTATTCTATTTTTTTACGTGAAAATGGATTAGTTAATCATTATTTTTCTAAAATTATAGTCTATAAGTTTGGTAGACTAATATCCATTTATTACCTTCGCATCAGCATCAAGAAGTTATTCATGTAACGCCAACCGAGCGCGGAATGCTACGGTGGTAAAATGATGAGGGTTTTACCAACCAAAAAAGTTCGAGAGCTGGACACGGCTCTTCAACGTTTCACTTTTTTTGATGCAATATTTTTTTAACTATTTAAAATTGTATTGCTATGTATGTAGATTTTTTGTTAAAAGAACAGCAGGGAAAGTTCAAATCAGAATTTGAAAACCTACCCATCGAAAAATTGGTCGAGTGTTTCAACAAACAAGTCCGATGTTTAACTGGAAACAGCATTCGCGAGGTTTACCTGGACGCATTGAAGGATGAACTGCTG
>NZ_JBNQGD010000418.1:0-1802 GCF_050436765.1 Arachidicoccus sp.
TTTTTATTAATTGCTTGCACTACTAGATCATAAGGAAGTGCTTCAGCTATGATTTCTATATTTAGCTTTTTTGGATTGTTACTATTATCGCCACTACCGTTTGAATTATTTTCTGCGCCTTGGGGCGAATTTATATAGCCTTTGCTAGAGCCTCTTGTTATTAACTCTTCGTTATTTAACGCAGTTAGGCCAGGGCTTGTGTTAAAAACTGAAGATTCCGAATTAATAAATGTTGTGGCAGCGTAAGCTCTTTGCATATTGCTGTAAGTATTAGATAACAGCCGTTTTGTTGAAAAGCTAGCGTTTTCTGAACTTGCGTATAAATCGGACAAATCCTGCTGCTTGAGCTTATCGATTTTAGACTCTAAATCATATTCACTAGCTAGTTCTATTTTTTGTGTAAAGTTTTTTTTTATATAGGAAATATCATCAAAATCTGCGGCACCGGCTTTGGCTACGCTAGTGGGATTTATAGTATAAGCCGCTAAGGTGCTTAGCGTAGGCGTGGCCGTAAGTGGCTTAGCGCTAGTTCTTCAAGCTCATGATCTTAAATTGGAGCCACTTTGTGTATTAAACGCGGTTTTGCATCCTGATCATATTCCAGCTCAAGGGCTAGAGGAGGAGATTGAAGCAGCGGTAGAAGAGATGTTTTTAGAAGCAGCTGACGCTGTCGCAACACCGTTATGTGGCGGGACTTTGGTAATTGTTGGCCCTGGCCAAAACTTCAGTCTATATAACAATAATTTCACCTCCTCAGTTTTAATGTTGCGAACTTGAGAAGCGCGCTGTTCCACATCTCAATGTAACACTTCGTCTAGCGCCTGCTTTAGCTTAGAAAAGAAATAAGTATCTAGCATATTACTTGCCTTTATAGGCAAATAGCTTAGCATCTTTAGATTATTTTGAATTTTATGACAGATTTCACTTCAATTCGGTAAAATTAGCTTTTTAGCTAGCGCGCTTTCGGGAAAATTATAAGCGAAAAGGGCTAGGATGATAGTAAGAATAGCACTTATTATTAGTGAAAACTTAGATGAAGGTGTTTTAAGTGTATTTCAGCTCATATATATAAAGAGGGCAGACACGCCTCACATAAGGAGCATATAAAAGCCTGAATAAAAGATGCAGCTTAGTTCGAGCGCGTTAAAGACTAGAATTACGCAAGTTGAGGCGCTTCATAAAAAGGGCATGATTAGCTGTGAGTTGTGGCTAATAAATTAGAATTAAGCTCACAATTAGCATAAGCAGCAGCGCAATTAGTGCATAATCCAAACTTAGGTTAAAGATTTCACTATTTGAAACTAGTGCTTGGGCGTGTTGTTCTATGTTAACTATTAGCGCTGAGGCTATATAGCTTATAATTAACGCGATTAAGCTGAGCTGTAAGGCGCTACGCCTGCAATAAGGTAAAATTAGTGAAGCTAGACTTAACAAAAAGATAGCGCCTAGTGGCAATCTGAGCTCGATTAGAGAAATTGTGAAGCTAGCTAACACAGCTAGCAGAATTATGCATCAAATCAAATTGTAATTTTGTTTAAACATCTTGTTTATTAATTATATTTTTTGATTAGATGCAATTTGGCTTTCAATCAACTCTGCTGAATTGAAAGAGCAAGCAGAACTGTCACGGAAATCACTGTTCCACGCGACCCTTGTTTTTTTATTATATTGTTTTATACTGTTTTTATACCTTGCTATTTTAAATTTCATTTTTTTTTGTTTTAATCCTAAATAGTTTTTCTTTTATTTCTATAAAAGTTCTATTAAATTACGCGGCAACTACCAACTTTCGGTCTTTGTCT
>NZ_JBNQGD010000419.1:0-24591 GCF_050436765.1 Arachidicoccus sp.
AGATTATCGACTGTTAATTGAAGCGTCAAGTGTTCACCCAATAATATTTGTTGACGATCCAGGGTCACCGAAGCTGTTTGCGCGCAAACATTGCCTTGAACTAAAGAAAAAATTAGTAAAGAAGCAATGCTACGGCTCGCCCATGTGTGGAGATATCCTTTTTGTCCAGTAATGATTGAATCTTTCTTTCTCATTTTCTTTTTATAAAAAAATCTTGGAGCTTTTTTACAAAATCTTCTCCAGTTTCAATTTGCATTAAATCAGCGCCCGCCTTTTTGAAATGCTCTTTGGCCATCGAAATCGTTTTGTCGAACTGCCTGCTGTATTGTAGTCGGGCCTTTTTATTATTCGTATCAAACAATATGGTCTCACCGGTTTCTGGATCACCCATCTCTATTAAACCCACACGTGGCAATTGTTTATCTAATTTATCAAAAACCTGAATGCCAATCACATCGTGTTTTTTGGCCGAAATTCCCAAAAGCTGCTCGTAACCTTCATCTACAAAATCACTCAAAATGAAAACAATACTTTTATGCTTTGCCGTACTGTTCAAAAAATGTAGTGCTTTTGCAATATTGGTTTTAGACGAGGCAGGAGCGAATGATAATAATTCGCGTATCAAGCGCAAAACATGTTGGCGTCCCTTTTTTTCAGGAATATATCTTTCAACTTTCTCGTTAAAAAATATCATCCCAATTTTATCGTTATTACTTGTTGCTGAAAAGGCCAGTGCCGCAGATATCTCGGTAATTAAATCCTTCTTGGACTGTTTGTGTGTTCCGAATAGATTACTAGCACTTGTATCGACCAGTAAAAAAACACTTAATTCCCGCTCCTCTTCGAAAAGCTTGCTATAGGTGTGTCCCATTCTAGCCGATGCATTCCATTCAATAAATCGAATGTCATCACCCGCCTGGTATTCACGCACCTCTTTAAAGGACATCCCTCTTCCCTTAAAGGCAGAATGGTACTCTCCTGTAAATAAAAGATTAGTAAGCCTTTTACTTTTTATTTCTAATTCACGCACACGACTAGGAATGGAAGAAATAGTTTCTTCCGACTGCAACGGTGTATTAATGTTACTATGTTGCTGTGAGTGATATTTGTTTTTCTTAAGAGAGAACACGCAGTAATAAATATTGGCGTTTAATAATTATACATCAATAACTACCAGGGCACTTTAAGGTACCTGTACAGTTTTTAATATATCGTCAATAATGTTTTCTGAACTAATATTTTCCGCCTCAGCCTCATAGGTAATACCAATACGATGGCGCAATACATCCTTACAAATGGCTTTAATATCTTCGGGTATCACATATCCTCTTTGCTGCATAAAAGCATGTGCTTTCCCGGCCAAAGCCAAATTAATACTAGCTCTTGGCGATCCCCCATAACTAATAAATGGTTTTAAAGCGTCTAAGCCATATTGCTCAGGATATCTTGTGGCAAACACAATATCCAAAATATATTTTTCTATTTTTTCGTCCATGTAGATTTGATCTACTAATTCGCGCGCTTCTCGTATTTCCCCTAAAGTCACAACTGCATTTACCGGTGTATTTTGATTGCCTTGTGTCTGTTGACGAATAATTATCTGTTCTTCCTTTTTGGAAGGATAGCCAACAACGACTTTTAGCATAAACCTGTCTACTTGAGCTTCTGGCAATGCATAAGTGCCCTCTTGCTCCAATGGATTTTGTGTAGCCAGAACAAGAAATGGCTCTTCAATTTTATATGATTTGTCACCAATGGTTACTTGTTTTTCCTGCATCGCTTCCAGCAGCGCACTTTGCACTTTTGCTGGTGCGCGATTGATTTCATCCGCCAAAACAAAGTTGGCGAAAATAGGCCCTTTACGCACCGAGAATTCGTTTTTAGCTTGATTATAAATCATCGTCCCAATAACGTCGGCTGGCAATAAATCCGGGGTAAATTGTATCCTGCTGAATTGTCCGTGTACACATTGCGCCAGCGATTTGATCGTAAGCGTTTTCGCTAAGCCCGGTACGCCTTCTAAAAGCACATGGCCATTACTCAGCAAGCCAATTAATAAGCGATCAATCATATATGATTGACCGACTATTTTTTCAGATAATTCTTTTCTAATTTGCTCAATAAACGGGGCTTTTGCTTCCACCGCCTCATTTACCCTGAGTATATCTTCTTCTATATTCATTATTTTAAAATTAGAGCGTGAATGTACGAAGTATAATGCTTCAATTGGTTAATGATATTTTAATATTTGTTCTTCCAGCCCGGTGATACTTTATATTGCGATCGTCTCCTTAAATTATTCGTTCTTCATTTTTAATTATTTATTACTCAAAGACTACCTTTGCCGAATGACAAAATTTGCACACGACGACATAAAACCATTCCAAGGAAGTAATTTAGAGAAGAAAGAGCAAGTGGCTGAAATGTTCAACAATATTGCCTTTAAATACGATTTTTTAAATCGCTTCTTAAGTGCCGGTATTGATGTTCGCTGGAGGAAAAAAGCGATTAACCGCCTAAAAGAGATTCAACCGGAAAAGATTTTAGATGTGGCGACAGGTACCGCAGACGTGGCATTGATGGCCTATAAATTATTGCAGCCAAAGAAAATTACAGGTATAGATATTTCAGAAGGAATGTTGAAAATAGGTCAGCAAAAAATCCAAAAAGCAGGACTGGCCAATAGTATTTCTCTTCAAGTGGGCGATAGTGAAAATTTATCTTTTGAATATGGCAGTTTTGACGGGATTACGGTAGCTTTTGGTGTGCGGAATTTCCAGAATTTAGAGAAAGGACTCCGTGAAATGCATCGCGTGCTTCGTCCGGGCGGAAAGTTAGTTGTTTTAGAATTTTCACGCCCTAAACAACGGTTGTTTAAAAGTTTCTATCATTTTTATATGAACGTAGTAACACCGGGAGTGGGTAAACTGTTCTCTAAAAATAAAGATGCTTACCAATATCTAAACGAATCGGTGCAAGCCTTTCCGGAGCGCAATGATTTTATAAAATTGATGAATGGGGCCGGATTCAAAAACACACTGTACAAACCGCTCACAATGGGCATTTGCTGCATTTATGAGGGCATAAAATAAGACCAGGCCCCTGATAGGATTTCTATATATTATAAATGACTATAGGGTAGTTCTACCAGGTTATATTTTTGGCAAAACATTTCAGCCTCTCTGTCAATGGATGCATAGATTACTACACAAGAACCAATTCCATCGGAAATTTAATAACTTCTTCTTAATGCACAGATATAGGGAATATTTTGGCACGAACAAATAGCTGAAGTTTTCCAATCCAACGTATAAAAACGTTAACTCTGAATATAATTTTTCAAATGATCAATGGTATCTTTTTGGTCTTCTATCAAATGTTTCAATATATCACCAATAGAAATCATACCCGTCACCCGGTCGTTTTCAAATACGGGCAAGTGCCGGATGTGCATATCTGTCATTATTTGCATACATCTATCTACCTGTTCTGAAGGTCCTACTACAATCGGATTCTTGGTCATTACTTCTTCAATGGCCGTAGTTTTAGACGCCTTGCCTTGCAAAATTATTTTACGTGCATAATCTCTTTCCGTAAAAATACCCTGTAATTCACTTCCTTCCATTATCAATAGTGCGCTAATATTCTTATCCATCATCAATTGCAAAGCTTCATAAACACTGGTAGAAGCCGTAACAGAGAAAACCACTTTTGGCTTTTTCTCCATAATAGAATGTACTGTTTTCATAAGGAACATTTTAAAATTAAGAATACACAATGCTGATCCTTCTATACTTTGATATAGATCTTTTTCTTATCCATAAAATATACAATCACCCACATGAACACAATGAAACAAAAGGCATATAATAGTGAACTGTTATTCTCATTGGAGAATAGAGGTCTGCATATATTCTCGTAAAACCAGCTTAACGGATTTAAAAAACTTTGCTGACCCTTTACCATACCATTTGGAATTCTTATCAACCAGAGTACACGAGGTAAGAATCCACTTAAGAAGAATATAAATAATGGATTCTTGCCAAAGACATTGAAAAATTTATCGAGCAGCGTGTGCTTATGTTGTAGTTCAATAAAATACATAATGACCGAAAGAATTAACATCGCCATTCCCGAACTGTAAATAACGAAAGTACTCGTCCATATTTTTTTACTGATAGGGAAAAACTGTCCCCAAAAAGCGCCAATAAATAACAATATAGCCGAAGCAACAAAGAGTTTGGTGACCATCTCGTAACTCTTCCCCTTCTCACGAATAAACATTCCCGTCAAATACCCAATAATTACTTGTACAATAGGTGCCAAAGAACTAGCAATTCCTTCCGGGTCAAATACGACACCTTCCCCGCGATACATATGATTTGCACCTATAAGTTTCATATCTACCATTTGTGTTCCAAACCAGCCATGCAGACTGTACGGATCACCAGGTGTTCCCAATACATAGCAGAGCCACCAATAACCTAAAAGTAGGACCACACCTATGGCGATTACTGTTTTACGTTTAAAGAAATAAACAATGAAAGAAGCAAAGAAATAAGCTACCGCTATACGCTGTAACACACCAAAAATACGGACTTCCTGCCAAGGCTTAAAGACCAAAATATTATTTTGCCATTCTATAAAAGGACACCAATTTAAAAATAGACCTATAGCAAAAATCAGTAAGGAGCGTTGGATTACTTTTTTTAGGAAGGCAGTTCTGCCAGCTTCCCGTAAACGTGGAATGACAAATGCCATTGCATTGCCCACGACAAATAAAAAGAAAGGAAAAACCAAGTCGGTAGCTGTACATCCTACCCATTTCGCATGATCGAGTGGCGCATAAATATGTGTCCAGGAGCCAGGGTTATTTACCATTATCATCAAGGCTACAGTAGCACCGCGAAATACATCGAGCGAATAAAAACGTTCTTTCATTTTTTATCAGTTATTTGTTGCCGGCGAATTATTTCCAGTTAAACACAACTAAAGATAAAATTTTTTATGAAGAAATAAATTTTAAATTCCGCATAATGCCTTTGTATTTGCTACGCTTGATGGGTGAATGTTTAAAAATGGCACGAAAACTTTCTTCACTCAGATCGTTCCACTGTTTCTCGGAGAAATTAAGTATTTCAAATATTGGCTTGAAGGCTTCGTCCGTATTAGGTTTACTAAAACGATTCCATGGACAAACATCCTGACAAATATCGCAACCAAATAGCCAATTATCAAACTTGGATTTCATTTCAGGAGGAATCAGCAAATCTTTTAATTCAATGGTAAAATAGCTAATACATTTGCTGCCGTCAATTACTTTTTCGGGCAGAATAGCTTCAGTAGGACAAGCATCAATACACCGGGTGCAGCTGCCACAAAAATCTTTTGCCATCGGTGAATCGTATTCCAGTTCCCAATCAATAATCAAAGAAGCTATAAAAAAGAAAGAACCTCCACTTTTGTTGATGAGCAGGCCATTTTTCCCCACCCAGCCCAAGCCACTTTTCTGTGCCCAGGTTTTTTCCAAAACAGGTGCACTATCCACAAAGCCGCGACCTTGAATCTCGCCAAGTGTACTTTTTATTTTATCCAAAAAAAGGTTCAATCTTTCCTTAATTATCTCATGATAATCGTTGCCATAGGCGTATTTGGAAATTTTAGGCGCATTGGCATTTTGAACTGCTTCCGGGTAATAGTTTTTCAAAAGTGTAATGACCGATTTTGCGCCCGGAACCAATTGCGTCGGGTCTACTCGTAGCTCAAAATACTTCTCCATGTAATACATATTGCCATGCATCCCCTTGTTTAGCCAAGCTTCCAAACGCCGAGCATCTTCTTCCAATCTCACCGCTTTGGCGATTGCGCAGAAATCAAACCCAAATTCGGCGGCTGTTTGCTTAATAATATGTGTACGTTGCGTAATATTCAAGATCTAGATAATTGTGCCGCAAAAATATTTCTTTTTTTATTAACTCTTACAGCCGATCAAACTGTATTACTTTTGATGGACGAAAATCAGCGACCATTTTATTTGCGTAAAAAGCACTAAAACATAAATAAATGAAAAAATATTTCTATATCTTATGCTCTTTATTTCTATTGGCTTCTTGCGGTAGCGATCATTATCCACCGGCCGAAAATGGGCTGGTCGCAAGTCAATATTTTGTAGATGCCTGTTTGAAGGGGGATTTTAAACGCGCAGAATTTTATATATTGCCGGATACGGCCAATCAGCAACAATTAGGAAAACTGAAAGCCGCCTATTACAAAAAATCTAGTGATCAGCGTGTCGAGTATAGATCCGCCAATATCATTATCGAACGAGATTCTGCTGTAAATGCGAATGCAGAAATTATTACTTATAAAAACTCCTACGACAAAATAGAACATACCCTGGAAGCTATTAATAGCGACAGCAGTTGGAAAATCGATCTAAAACATATGAATAATAGTAAGATATAGACTCTTGTAAATCAAGTATTGCAGGTTCCAGCCCCTCGTTAATCCTTTTCGCCTATACCGCAACGAAAACGATTTTATTATAATTTTTTGTCCAAAAAAATTGTCATTCTTTATAAGTTCGTACCTTTACGCCGCAAACGAAAAGAGATATAACAATTTTCACTCACACTTCATTTATAATTAGAAGTTGAAAAATTACGACACAAATAGCCTTTTACTAGTAGCACATCCTACATTGGTGTGTGCTAAGGTTTCTTTTGTTAATGCTCCCCGCTCTTTTTTCCCGCTAATTCGACGACCGAGGCCTTAATACATAAGGTGGCCTCTTAACATTAGTACTTCGCATGATATTCTATTGCGAAGTTTATTCATTATACTATAAGCACAAGAACTGTGGAAAATATAAATAATATTATTGTACGTATTGCCAATGATGGCGATACAGGTTATGCGCAAGAGATTGTAGATGAGATGGCTGATTCCGCAAAGGTACGCGGTACAGGTATTGCCAAACGCTCACCCGAATATATAGCAAAAAAAATGCTGGAAGGGAAAGCCGTAATTGCCCTTTCAACGGACGGTCATTGGGCAGGTTTTTGCTATATTGAAGAATGGAGTCACGGTAAATTTGTAGCAAATTCAGGTCTGATTGTTTCACCCAATTTTAGAAAGAGCGGCGTGGCAAAGCGCATCAAAGAAACTACCTTTGCGTTATCAAGGAAGAAATACCCTGATGCCAAAATCTTTGGCTTAACGACTGGTTTAGCAGTCATGAAAATTAATTCTGACCTGGGTTACGAACCGGTAACATATAGCGAGTTGACTGATGATGATGAATTTTGGGCCGGCTGTAAAAGTTGTGTCAATTACGATATTTTAATGAGCAAGGATAGAAAAAACTGTATGTGCACAGCGATGCTCTTCGACCCGAAAGATCATTACAAACCGGAAGAAACCAAAGAATATTTTAAAGAGAAATCGAAAATATACGAACGGCTATTACGTTTGAAACAGCACAAATTCTTACAGGCATTCCGTAAGAAAGCTAACAATAAATCATTTTTTCTAAGTTTATTTAATTTATAAAAGAATAAAACAATAATGGCAAAATCAGTTGTACTGGGCTTTAGCGGTGGATTAGATACTACTTTTTGTGTAAAACATTTTCAGGATAAAGGATATGATATTCACAGTATTATTGTAAATACCGGAGGCTTTAGTGAAGATGAATTAAAGAAAATAGAAGCCCACGCCTATGCTTTGGGGGTAACAACACATACCACTATTGATGCCGTAAAAAATTATTACGAAAGGATTGTAAAATATCTAATATTCGGAAACGTTCTAAAGAATAACACCTATCCCTTAAGTGTAAGTGCAGAACGGCTGGTGCAAGCCTTGCACATGGCTGAGCACGCCAAAAAATTAAACGCGGATGCGGTAGCCCATGGAAGTACGGGTGCAGGCAATGATCAGGTGCGTTTCGACATGATTTTAAATATTGTTGCACCGGGCATTGAAATCATCACGCCTATCCGTGATTTGAAATTGAGTCGCGAAGAGGAAATTGAATATTTGAAAGCTAAAGGCGTAGATATGAATTTTGCAAAAGCTGCATATTCTATCAACAAAGGACTTTGGGGAACGAGTGTCGGTGGTCGCGAAACATTGACCAGCAAAGGATTTCTTCCGGAAGAAGCGTGGCCAACACAGGTTACTAAAAGCGACCCTGAAGAAGTAAAATTAAGTTTTGAAAAAGGTGAACTGATCGCGATCAATGATAAAAAGTTTAAGCATCCAACCGAAGCAATCCAGCAATTGCAAGCTATAGCCGCACCTTTTGGCATCGGAAGGGATATACACGTTGGGGATACGATCATTGGGATCAAAGGGCGAGTAGGCTTTGAAGCAGCTGCACCGGTGGTAATTATCAAAGCACACCACGCTTTAGAAAAGCATGTTTTAACTAAATGGCAATTACCCATGAAAGATAATTTGTCCATATTTTATGGCAATTATTTACACGAAGGACAAATTCTCGATCCGGTAATGCGTGATATTGAAGCCTATTTTACCAGTGCGCAAACACACGTAACCGGCGATGTATTTGTACAATTACTTCCTTATCGTTTTCAAATTTTAGGTATCGAATCAAAATATGATTTGATGAGCGCGAAGTTTGGTAAATATGGTGAAATGAACAATGGTTGGACTGGCGAAGATGTGCGCGGTTTTAGTAAGATATTTGGCAATCAGGTGGCGATATATGAAAGCGTGAAGGATAGTGAAAAAGCAAAATAAAACAATCCTTGGTGCTTCTTTGTTATATTATCCGTGGACAGAAAGTTAATTGATAAAAAAAGAAATATTTATTGCGATTCTTATGGCCCAATGTATGGATACCATAATAACGAGTCAACCCTATATAATAGTTTTAGTGGATTAAAAGTAAAATGGCTATACAAGATAGTTTTTGCAGAAAAAGAAGAGTTTTCGGGAGACACTACTGTTGCGACGAAACTTTACGAATACAAAAACTTCGGTGTACAAAAACCAGAGTAGATAAAAAATCTGGGATTTAAAGACCTGCTTCATTATTCTTCTTGGTGGAAAAAGGATTATAGCCATTTATTAAAAATTTATTGAATCAATTCTAAAAAAATAAGAAATGACAAAAGTAGGAATTATAGGTGGCGCGGGCTACACAGGCGGAGAACTTATTAGGATTCTAGTCAATCATCCTGCAGTCGAAATTAGTTTTATTCATAGTAAAAGTAATGCAGGAAATTTAGTTTCAAAAATTCATCAGGACTTAATTAGTGAAGGTTCTTTGCGCTTTACCGGGGAATTAAATAATGACATAGATGTATTATTCCTTTGTATGGGACATGGTGATTCTAAAAAATTCCTTACAGAAAACGTTATCCCAGACAATATAAAAATAATAGATTTAGCCAATGATTTTCGCTTGGTAAAAGATGCAAAATTTGGCGATAAAACTTTTGTCTATGGTCTACCAGAAATAAATAAAGCGGCGATTCAATCGGCGCACAATATTGCGAATCCCGGATGTTTTGCTACTTCCATTCAACTGGGATTACTGCCTTTGGCAAAAGAAAATCTATTAAAAGAAATATATACAACAGGTATTACTGGATCTACAGGTGCCGGACAGAAACCTTCTGCTACCTCACATTTTAGTTGGAGAGATAATAACATTCAGGCATATAAAACCTTGACACACCAACATTTAGACGAGATTCAGCAATCGTTACATCAGTTGCAAAATGATTTCCCTACCTGGGCTGAAAATAAAGAAGTGCTGAACTTTGTTCCTTGGCGCGGAGACTTTCCACGTGGCATCTATATTAGCTCAACTTTAAGTTGCGATTTATCTTTAGAGGAATTAAATAAAATATATAAAAATTTTTACAAGGAAGCGAAATTCACTTTTGTAAGTGACGAGCCTATCTTTTTAAAGCAAATCGTTAATACCAATAACGCAGTTATTTATCTAGAAAAAATTGGTTCAAAATTGGTGGTTCATTCTGCCACTGATAACCTGCTGAAGGGCGCCTCAGGACAGGCCGTTCAGAATATGAATTTGATGTTCAATTTAGAAGAAAATATGGGATTAAGATTGAAGGCAAATTATTTTTAAACTTGGCCAAATAAGTTAAGATTTACGGAGTATTTTATGGTCTAGCAATATTTCTTTACAAGATTATATTGCAAAGCCGATTAACAAATCAAAAAATCAGGGGCCATAAAACATGAATCGCATTACGTAAAATATACTATTTAAAAACAACAAATATGAATCATCTCTTCAACGTTTACCCACTTAATGATATCACCATCGTAAAGGCCCTCGGCTCTTACGTGTGGGATGATAATGGTGTACAATATTTAGATATGTATGGCGGCCATGCCGTAATTTCTATTGGTCATACGCATCCCCATTGGGTACGGCGAATTGATGAGCAACTGCATAAAATTGCCTTTTATTCTAATTCTATAAACATCCCATTACAAGAAGAATTAGCGTCGAAGCTGTGTCAAATGAGCGGAAAAAACGATTATCAACTTTTCTTGTGTAACAGCGGCGCCGAAGCCAACGAGAATGCTTTGAAACTAGCATCGTTTCACACCGGCAGAAAGAAAATTATTGCATTTAAAAAATCCTTTCATGGTCGTACTTCTCTAGCGGTAGCAGCCACAGACAATCCTAAAATTGTTGCCCCGGTAAATGAAACAGATAATGTTATTTTTCTCCCTTTTAATGATGAAAAAGCATTGGAAAAATGCTTTGCAGAAAAGGGTAAAGAAATTTCATCTGTAATTATCGAAGGTATTCAAGGGGTAGGCGGCATAAGGATCGCAGATGAATCTTTCTTGCAAAAAATACGTTCATTATGCGATGAATATGGCGCTATCTATATTGCCGATAGCGTGCAATGCGGTTATGGTAGAAGTGGTAAATTTTTCTCTCATGACTATGCAAATGTAAATGCAGATATTTATACGATGGCCAAAGGTATGGGCAATGGCTTCCCTATCGGAGGCGTTTTAATTTCTCCAAAAATCGAGGCCAAATTCGGTATGTTAGGAACTACTTTTGGAGGTAATCATTTGGCTTGTGCGGCTGCCTTGGCCGTGTTGGAGGTAATGGAAAAAGAAAATTTAATAGAACAAGCAAAGCAACGTGGCACTTATCTTCTCAATCGTTTAAAAAGCGTAGAAGGTATAGAAAATTTGCGCGGCAAAGGCTTGATGATTGGCTTTGATGTGCCAGATTCGATAAAGGATTTGAGAAAAAATCTCTTATTCAATCATCATATTTTTACCGGTGCAGCCAATCCAAATATCATACGTCTGTTACCTTCTTTGGCAATTGCCAAAAGGCAAGTAGATGAATTTATTGACGTATTGAAAGAGGAAGTAGGAAGTTTGTCTGCTAACAGCAGTGCAGTTGTCTAATCATTATTTCAATAATATATGGAACATCCCACATTCAAGGCGACCCTAAATGAATTGGACGAGCTTAGTATTTTGTTTGATGAATATCGTCAGTTTTATAAAAAAGGATCTGATTTGGAAGGTGCAAAATCATTTCTAAAAGAAAGGATTGAACAAAACGAATCGGAAATATTTTATACAAAAAACGATGAAGCCCTAATGACTGGCTTTGTTCAGTTATATCCTATTTTTTCTTCTGTTAGGATGAAAAAAAAATGGTTGCTAAATGACTTGTATGTGAGAAAGGCCTATCGTGGCAGTCGTTACAGTGTTTCATTGATTGAAAGATCAAAACAATTGGGCAGAGAAACAGGCGCATTCGGCTTAAGTTTATCAACAGAAAAAACAAACGAAATCGGAAATAATTTGTATACGAAAACGGGATTTGTACTCAGCAATAACGAATGGAACTATTATGATTATTCGCTTTGATTGAAATAGAGAATATTTCCTTAATGGAAACGAGTCATATGTACAAATTGTTGAACAAAGACTCTCCAAAATTCATAAATTCATCATTCTTAATTCAAGAAAATGTCTTTACTAAAAAATAAAAAATTCACTTCCGTAGAAGATGTAGCCGACATCGAAGGTTTGGTTGCAAAAGCTTTGGCTTATAAAGCCAACCCTCTTAAAGATGCAACTTTAGGCATTAACAAACGCATTGGTTTGTTATTTCTTAACCCGAGTTTGCGTACACGCTTAAGTACACAGATTGCTGCGAGAAATTTAGGCATGGAAGCTATCGTTTTTAATGTAGATAAAGAGGGATGGCAATTAGAATTTGAAGACGGAGCAATCATGAGTGGTAATACATCAGAGCATATAAAAGACGCGGGGCCAGTATTGGGAAGTTACTTTGATATTCTGTGTATCCGTACTTTCCCGCAATTGGCTAATCGTGAAGATGATTATAGTGAATTGTTTATAAGTGAATTTATCAAACATTGTGGCCGCCCGGTGATTAGTTTGGAGAGCGCGACATTACATCCATTGCAAAGTCTGACGGATGTGATAACCATAACGGAATGTTTAAAACAAGAATCAATCATTAAAAAACCGAAAATTGTTTTAACTTGGGCTCCTCATATCAAGCCTTTACCACAGTGTGTCGCCAACAGTTTTGCAGAGTGGATGAATGCGTGGGAGGGCAAGGGTGAATTCATCATTACCCATCCTGTAAACTATGAATTGGCGGAGAAATTTACTAAGGGTGCGACCATTACACAAGACCAGGACACAGCTTTGAAAGATGCAGATTTTGTCTATGTAAAAAACTGGAGCACTTACGAAGACTATGGAAAGATTTATGAAAATGATCCTTCCTGGATGTTGTCACTCGATAAACTAAAAACAACCAACAATGCAAAAGTGATGCATTGTTTGCCCGTAAGGCGTAATGTCGAATTGAGCGATGAAGTCTTAGATAGCTCACACAGCATTGTAACCCAAGAAGCCGGAAACCGCGTATGGGCCGCGCAAACAGTAATAAGTGAATTACTTCAAAATAATAAGTAATTCGTTATAGCAATAAAGTATGGAGAAATTATTTATTATAAAGATTGGCGGTAACGTTATAGACAATGAAGAAAATCTTTCTTTTTTTCTAGGAGATTTTTCTAAGATAGAAGGAAAGAAAATTTTAGTACACGGTGGTGGCAAAATTGCTACAAAAATTGGCGAACAACTTGGACTACAACCTAGTTATATCAATGGTCGTAGAATTACGGATGATAATACTATTGATTTGGTTACGATGGTGTATGGTGGCCTAGTAAACAAAAAAATTGTCGCGCAGCTGCAGGCCAAAAATTGCAATGCAATTGGCCTTACAGGTGCCGATGCTAATATTATTCCTGCGAAAAAAAGGCCAGTAAAAGAAGTCAACTTCGGCTGGGTAGGAGATATTAATAGCGAAACATTAAATATTAAATACCTAGAATTATTTATTGAAAATAGTATCATACCCGTGTTCGCAGCTCTTACACATGATAGTAAAGGACATATACTCAACACCAATGCCGACACAATTGCTTCGACATTAGCCGTTGCACTATCTAAAAAATATCAAGTACGTTTGATGTATTGTTTTGAAAAGAAGGGCGTCCTTGAAAATATAGAAGATGATAATTCTGTTATTCGTTTGATAGATAAAGAAAAATATCGGCAACTCTTGCAAGAAAATAAATTATTCGAGGGGATTATCCCAAAACTCGATAATGCTTTTGATGCCATCAATACTGGTGTAAAGGAAGTGTTGATAGGTGATGCTAAGGACTTGCTGCAAAATATAACAACTGAAACAGTTGGGTCACTTATAAAGTAATAATGGTGCATGGTTTTGTAAATCATCGATGCCCTTTTTGGAACCAAAAAATGATAAATGGAAACCTTATTTTTAGATGCGATTGCACTACTGAAACAACTGATAGCTATCCCCTCCTTTTCAAAAGAAGAAGATAAAACGGGTACTGTCATTGAACAATTTTTTATTGATAAAAAAATTCCTGCACAACGGTATTTGAATAATGTGTGGGCTATAAATAGATACTTTGATCCACTGAAACCTACAGTAGTACTAAATTCCCACCACGATACCGTAAAACCTAACCCTAAATATACCAAAGATCCTTTCACGCCTATTGAAGAAGATGGTAAACTCTTTGGGCTCGGTAGTAACGATGCAGGCGGCTGTTTGGTTTCTTTAATTTCAACTTTTGTTCATTTTTACGATAAAGAAAACCTTTCCTTTAATGTTGTCATAGCGGCTACTGCAGAAGAGGAAATTACCGGAAAGAATGGCATCGAAGCATTACTTGTTCACGATAAGTTTTCAGCCAGTCTGCACAATCCAGATTTTAAAAATAATCAAAATCAATGGTTTGCAATTGTAGGAGAACCGACGAAAATGCAATTGGCTATTGCGGAAAAGGGCTTAATGGTTCTGGACGCCGTAGCAAATGGGAAAGCCGGCCATGCTGCGCGCAATGAGGGTGAAAGTGCATTGTATAAGGCCATGCAGGATATCGCTTGGTTTAGTACTTATAAATATCCCAAAGTATCACAATGGCTGGGAGAAGTAAAACAAACGGTTACAGTAATTGAAACCGAAAACAAAGCGCATAATGTAATACCTGCTACTTGCAATTTTGTTGTTGATTTACGTCTGCCGGACTGCTATACACATGAAGAAGTTATGGATATTATCCGAGAACATATTCAGAGTGATTTTAAAGAACGCAGCATTCGTTTGCGTTCTTCAAGAATCGAGGTCGAACACCCATTGGTAAAAGCCGGTATAGCTTTAGGTAATAAGCCTTATGGATCTCCTACATGCTCCGATAAAGCTTTAATGCCTTTTCCTGCACTAAAATGTGGTCCAGGCGACAGCGCCCGCAGCCATACTGCCGACGAATTTATTTTTGTGGATGAAATAAAAGGAGGCATAGAAACCTATATCAAGATGCTAGAAATAATGGGGGAAAATCTTTAGGATTGTTTCCTTTTCTTTCGAAAATAATCAAAGTGTATTTTTATAATAGTATAGGTCGATGCAATCATGATTATCCAAATAGTCAGATATTTTCGCTGAAAGGCAGATTGGGTAAAATTGTCACTTATAGAAAAGATGCAACAACACATGGCAATAAGCCATAAAAGAGTCAGCCAAATTATTTTACTTTTATTGAGATTCCTTAAATCGAAAAGGTTATGCTTGTCTTTATCTGATTGTGTTTCCATCTCTTTCTAAATTATATGGTTACAGGAACGATCTGATCTTATTCGTGTTTAAAGTTAAAAAATCTTTCTGAATAAAATGATATATTTGAAATTTAGAAGTTGAATTAGAATAATGGTTCCAAATGCACCTTCATTCAGTAGTTAAAATTGAATCCATGAAAGATGTTTTTTATAAAGACAAAAAGAATTTCAAGCGGAGCGATTGCCCCTCCTTAGTGATGCAGTTTTTGCTATTGCCGTTACATCATTAATTATAGAAATCACAGGGCCACATATTGAAAGAATGACTATTTCAGATGCCGTTTTTAATTCCCTCTTATTTTTGAGTAGTAAAAGTATTGCTCAACAAAAAACAGAAATAGCGTAAATAAGGCTCGATTATAAATAATTGCGCTTTTTTAGCTGCTGCAGAATATGCTGTATTTCGCTTTGAATTCCAGCATCAATGTGGACGGTGATTGCATCCTTTTCTTCCGCTGTCGGTTCCTCCAAGGTGTCGAACTGGCTTTTTAATAATTCGGGAGGCATAAAGTGATGTTTACGTTTCTCCATCCAACCATGTATTAATTCGAAAGAACCTTTTAAATATATAAATAGGATATGCGCCATATCTTTTCGTAAAGTATCTCTATATTTACGCTTGAGGGCAGAGCAGGATAAGATAGAGTCTTCGCCTTTATCTGTGTCCGTCGTAATTTTTGTATGAATGTTTTCTAACCATCCCTTTCTATCATCATCGGTAAGTGGAATGCCGGCTTTCATTTTATCAATATTGCTTTGGGAGTGAAAATCATCTCCTTCCAAAAATACCGCATTCATTTCTTTGGCAATGGCTTCGGCTATCGTAGATTTTCCGCAGCCAGATACGCCCATTACTATTACACATTTTCCTTTCATCTTTCAATAATAATATGATTAAAGATATATCTAAAATAGAATAAAAGCGTTTCTTTGCAACAGAAAAAGATTATAGGCTCCTTAAAAAATACGCAATGAAGCTCTGGCAGAAAAATATTACCTCCTTAAAAGAAGTAGAAACATTTACAGTGGGTAGAGATCGTGAATTTGATGTAATGTTGGCCTCTTTTGATGTCTTAGGAAATATAGCTCATGCTGAAATGCTGGCAACTATTGACCTGCTAACGAATGAAGAAAAAGATTTATTAATAGCAGAATTGAAAAATATTTATGCCACTACTAAAAATGGAACTTTTAAAATTCAGGATGACGTAGAAGATGTCCATTCTCAAGTAGAGTTCTTATTAACAGATAAGTTGGGGGATACAGGCAAAAAGATTCATTCGGCACGTAGTCGTAACGACCAAGTTTTGGTAGATGTAAAATTATATTTGCGTAGCGAAATCGAAAAAACTGTTATCGCAGTTCACGAACTTTTTGATTTGCTGATTGAAAAAAGCGAACAGTTCAAAGAAATACTTCTTCCAGGTTACACGCATTTACAAATAGCCATGCCTTCCTCATTTGGCTTGTGGCTGGGCGCTTATGCCGAAAGTTTAGTGGACGATTTAACGGTGTTAAAGTCGGCTTATGAAGTTGTCAATAAAAATCCTTTAGGTTCAGCAGCAGGTTATGGCTCTTCTTTTCCGATTAATAGGACATTAACCACTCAATTATTGGGTTTCGCAGATTTAAATTACAATGTCGTATATGCACAAATGGGCAGAGGAAAAGCAGAGCGTATTACAGCAATGGGCCTAGCAAATATCGCTGAGTCTTTGGCTAAATTGTCGATGGATGCTTGTTTGTATTTATCTCAAAACTTCTCTTTTATTTCTTTTCCTCCGCAGTTGACAACAGGAAGCAGCATTATGCCGCACAAGAAAAATCCAGATGTTTTTGAATTAATAAGAGGCTATTGCAATCGACTAAAAGCCCTACCCAATGAGATCTTGATGATGACAACTAACTTGCCTTCAGGTTATCATAGAGAACTACAATTACTCAAAGAACATCTGTTTCCAGCATTTACCACCTTAAGAAATTGCATAGAAATGGCCGGATTGATGTTAAATAATATGCAGGTAAAAGAAGATATCGTAGAAGATGAAAAATATAAATACATTTTTAGCGTTGAAGAAGTAAATAAGTTGGTGCTACAGGGCGTGCCCTTCCGCGATGCTTACAAACAAGTAGGTTTAGCCATTGAAGCGGGTCAATTTAATTATTCAACCAAAGTACACCACACACACGAAGGAAGCTTAGGTAATCTATGCAATGATAAAATTGTTGCAAACATGCAAAAAACGCTTAATAGCTTTGATTTTAAGACCTATCATCACGCGATAGAAAAATTGATAAAATAAGCTTTCTAACTAAACAAATATTCGATATCGGATTTTGAAAGATTTTTTACAAAGCCACTCTCATCCGCAATAAGTTCATTAGCAAGGGCCCTTTTCTTTTCCTGCAACAGCAATATTTTATCTTCCACGGTATCTTTGCAAATCATACGATAAGCGAAGATATTTTTGGTTTGCCCGATACGATGTGTACGATCAATAGCCTGTTGCTCTACAGCAGGATTCCACCAAGGATCTACGATATAAACATAATCTGCAGCTGTAAGGTTAAGCCCTACGCCACCAGCCTTTAGTGAAATCAGGAATACGCGACATTCTTCATCGCTTTGGAAATTTTGAATAGCTTTTTCTCTATCCTTCACTGAAGTTCCTCCATCAAAATATTCATATTTGATACCGAGTTCCTCTAATTTAGCTTTTATAAGTCCAAGCATGCCCAGGAACTGAGAGAAAATAAGCGCTTTATGATTACTTAGATTTTCTTCTAGCTCACTTCCCAGTTCATGTATTTTTATCGAATGATTGGGATAATTTTCCTCTTTGATAATTGCCGGGCTATCGCATATCTGGCGCAATTTCATTAATCCCTGTAAAATAGATAGTTGCGAACGCTGCATGCCTTGTTGCTCAATCAAGCCCAAAATTTTATCACGGACATCGTTTCGATAAGCATCATAGATCTTTCTTTGTTGAGCACCCATTTCGCAATACAATACTTGCTCCGTTTTTTCCGGTAAGTCTTTAGCTACCTGTTCTTTAGTTCTTCTTAAAATAAAAGGAAAAAGCATTTTACGTAAATGTTCCTTTTGTTGTTGTTCGCCAAATTTATCAATAGGTATAGCAAATTGTTGTTTAAACCAATCAATACTTCCTAGCAATCCCGGGTTTAAAAAATTCATTTGCGCATAAATATCAAAAGTATTATTCTGCAATGGCGTACCACTCAAACAAAGACGATTACCAGCGTTCAGCAAGTTAACCGCTTTGGCGATCTTACTCATCGGATTCTTTATCGCTTGGCTTTCATCCAGAACAACATACGAAAATTTAATCTCAGTAAAATTTTTGATATCACTACGCAAAGTGCCATAAGTAGTAATAATGATATCTATATTTTCATCTCTTATGGTATCGCCGTTACGTGAAGCTCCGTGATGTATAAAATAGCGAATGCCGGGAGTGAACTTCTTTATCTCATTTTCCCAGTTGTACAATAGTGAAGTAGGGCATACCACTAACGCCTTAAACTTTTCTGTTGAATGCTTTAAATGAAACAAAAATGAAAGTGCCTGAATAGTTTTACCCAAACCCATATCATCAGCTAAAATGCCGCCCCAAGAGATATCATTCAAATAATTCAGCCATTGAAATCCAGAAAGTTGATAGGGCCGTAATATTGGTTGTAAATGTTCAGGTGCAGCTACTTCCCCAATTGTATGCAACTCTTTTATCTTCTCATACTTCTCTTCCAACTGAAAAACCAATTCACTCTCATCACGCTGCGCATAGAGTTCATCTACAATATTAAAATGATATTTACTTAGCTTTAAAGATTGATTATTGGTTTCACCAACTTGAAAAAGCAGCGAATATTTTTTTAGCCATTCTTCCGGCAAAACACCTAAACTGCCATCACTTAAGGTTACAAATTGCTGTTTATTTTGTAACGCTTTTTTAATCTCCGTTACGGTCACCTTTTGTCCACCGAAATCAATATTAACTTTAGCATCAAACCAATCTGTATGACTACTGAGATTAATAACTGTGGTAGGCTTAGCTGTGTTAAACCTGTATTTTTTCAATGAGTCGAAGCCATAGACAGGGACGTTCATTTCGCGTGCGGCATCAATGAATAAGAAGAACCAATTATTTTTTAATACATCACTCCCTTTAAGCGCTAGTGATTGTTTATTGACAATCGCAAAATTTGAATGCAGGTTTTTTAATTTTTGAAAGAAAGTGTTTTCAGCATCCTTATTACGATGTACAATCGTCAATTTTCCACCTTGTGGAATAATAATTCGGTCATTATCTTGTTCCGAAATTTGCTGATTAAGATAGGTGTATACGGGTTCTAATATAAGATAGTCCCCTTTTTCAGCAAGATGAATACTTATTTCAGGCAGTATATTGTCTATTTCTTCCTGTTCAATATTGGAAAAATTTACCTGATAATTTTTTGAAAGCGGCAATACAAAATTGTGTAATGTCTCCTGCCATATATTTTCTTGAAAAAACAATGAGCCCTCTGGCATGAATCTTTCTACTAGCAAGGCATCTTCAGCAGTTTGCCATAAATAAAATTGGTTCTCTACTTGAAAGATAAGCGTACTTCCCAGTTCATTCTCATTTAGTCTCTTTTCCCCTAAAAGTGTATCAACGATACAAATTACTTCATACCCATCATCTTTTTGTAGTACTTCAAAAGACGGTGAAATATAATTAATAGAATAATTAGCTAACTGAATATTGGCCGATTGCAAACTTTTACCTCTGGGCAGGTAATAGGTAAAATAATTATCAGAGGTAGATTGGAATAGCTTCTTATACTTAGGATGCAAATATTCAATTATTAATTTACGCGTATCCTCAGTAAGTGACTCGTCGTGTTGCTGTACGATATTTTCCCAAAGACCACTGAAGGGGGAATTTCTATTTAAATATCTGGAAACTTCTGCAGGTATTAGCTTGCGGAGTTGCTGTAATAACAATCTATCATCGCTATCAATTTTTTCTACATTGATAAACTTATTAAGATCAATTGTTTCTATTGAGCTTACAAATGCAGTCAGATCTTCATTAGGCTCTCCTTGTATAGGCACAAAACTTAAATGAGGATATTGATTATTATCTTCTTGCAATACAATACCAACTTTTTGCTTAAATGCCTGATGTTCCAATAAGTCTACTTCTTCTTTGTAAGTAGTTTTTGGCGCAATGGTTTGAGGGTTATAGGCGTTGGGATTGGCAACCCGTTTGATAGTAGGATCTAAAACGCGCAAGAAAGGCTTCCCTTCTTTATAGGTAAACTCAAATTTATCTGTCAGATCATCATCTAACGAAAAACCATAAAGACCCAATAATTGATTTTTTTCTCGCTCCCAATTACGTATGCTATCAAAGTAATCAGCGCCAGAATTATTTAGCAATTGTAAAAGAGTTATGGCTTTGTGTACACAAATAGGGTGATTTCCTTCGCTATCGCAATTACAACTTGTATCAAAATTTCTTTCTTTGTTCTTTTGTATAACAACTGTATAAGTGATCTTATCGATGGTTATTTCGGCGACTACTTTTTCATTAGCTGCTTCTAAAATAGCAGCGCTATTACCACTTCTTAAAAAGCCTTCGGCCTCTTGAAAACTTTCAGAAGCACACAATGCACGAATCAAATGAAGTTCGATACGCTTCATTCTTAGCACGGTATGCTGTTGATCATAATATGCTTCGGCACCTTTCAGCAAATTTCTGTCTTGCATTTGCTGCAACTCAAACAACACGGCACTTTCGTGCTTACAGATGTCGCTGATGTTGTAAGGGCAACTGCACCTAAGAGCAAGGTCTTCCTGTTTTCTGTAATGGCTTACCTGCACTTTGTACCAACTGGCATACATATCGTCCTTTACACGAAAAGTAATACTCTCAGATAGTTCATCGTGATGTATAATCTCGATATTGCCTGTGCTGAAAATCTTCTTTCACCGTCGAATAACTTCTTCTGTGCCGTTGCTGTATATATATTTAATAAAGTAGGGTAACGCCAATTTCTTTCTTTTTTCCAAGTAAATTTTGCGGAAATGCAATTTGCAAAGGTAACAATTTTATTGCTACGTTTGGCAGTAACTGAAGAGTAAATTTTAATTTTGGGCGAAAAAAAAGCGGTACAAAATGTACCGCTTTTTTTATATAAGCTCTTTATCTACTAATAAAATTGATCTTCCGGTTGATTCTCATCAATAAGACCCATTGCTTTTACAAAATAAGTAAGCACACCAGGTAGCGCTAACCAAAACCACTGTCTAAGCCATATCAGTAAACAAACAATGATGGCTAGCCAAACGAAGAACCATATCCATTCTTTTGTTTTTGATTTTGTATCTTCCATATCCTTGAAAATTTTTACAAATGTAGGTAAAAAAATAAAAAAATATTTATGTAGTCCGTTTTATTTTAAGAATTGATTAATTCTTTATATGCGGTCATTGATCTTTTAATGATTTCCATTGCCTGAGCCTTGTTACCGAAATCATTTACTTTCACCGTTTTGTTTTCCAACATTTTATATTCTTCAAAGAAATGTCTCAATTCGCTAAAAAAATGCTTGGGCAATTCTTCGATATTTTCGTAATAGTTAATAGCAGGATCGTTTGCAGCCACTCCAATGATTTTATCATCGCCTTCCCCGCCATCCAGCATTTGCATTACACCAATTACTTTGGTTTCAACTATACACAACGGCTCAATGCTCATACTAGAGATAATCAAAATATCTAATGGGTCTTTATCGTCGCCATAGGTCTGGGGTATAAAACCATAATTAGCAGGATAATGAAAAGAAGAATAAATAACTCTATCCAGTTTCAGCAATCCACTCGGCTTGTCTATCTCATATTTTGACCGGGAGCCTTGGGGAATTTCAATAATAGCATTGACAAACTCTGGTGCATTTTCGCCCGTTTCGACGCCGTGCCATGGATGCAGTACATTCGTACTAATTTGCATATAGATTTATTTGTATTAGAAGATTTTTATCGGCGCAAAGCTACTATCTTTTAGACTTAAATCCGAATTGGGTTTTTATTTTTAAGAATATTCTAGCGGGTTTTATTAATTGTAATTATCCAAAACCTGTTTTTTATACAGTTTAGCGTAGTAGCCACCAGATGCTAACAATTGTTCGTGAGAGCCTTGTTCTAGTATTTCCCCATTTTCTAAAATGATTACCTGTGCAAAATTAAATACTGTGAAAATCCGATGAGTAATTATGATAGCCGTTTTATCACTTAAATATCGATTAAGATGTGTAATGATTTCATTTTCGGTTTTTGTATCTACAGCACTTAAGCAGTCGTCAAAAATCATAAGTTGTGGCTCTTTAATTAACGCTCTGGCGATGGAAACTCGTTGTTTTTGCCCCCCGCTTAACGTTATACCACGCTCACCCACCAATGTATCATAACCTTTCTCCAAAGTTTTGATTTCATTATGTATGCTTGCAAAACGTGCAGCCTCTTCTATCCTATTTTGCGCCGCCTTTTCGTTTAATCCAAAACTAATATTAGAGGCAATGGTATCGCTAAATAAGAACACATCCTGCGGAACGTAACTTATATTTTCCCGTAAATGCCTAAAAGGCATATCTGTGATATCAACTCCATTGATCACAATTTCTCCCGCATCAGTATTGTAAGTGCGCAGAAGCAATTGCGCCAAGGTAGATTTACCACTACCCGTTTTCCCCATTATCAAAACCTTTTCTCCCCTCTTTATTTGCAAAGAGAAATTTTTGACGGCAGTAATACCCGTATTGGGATAGGTGAAACTGACATTCTTAAATTCAATATCCCCTTCAAGATTAGCAGGCATCGTTTCACTTTTATCCTTTACTTCAGGTTCGGCATCCAAAAATTCGTTTAATCTTTTCTGCGAAGCTGACGCTCTTTGAATCATACTGGCAACCCATCCGATTGCGCTTACAGGAAATGTAAGCATATTAATATACATCACAAATTCAACGATTAATCCAACTTTAGTGGTATCGTGCAAGACTATTTGACTACCTACCAATATGGTGATTAAAGTGCTGAGACCGATAATCAGTGTCATGCTTGGAAAATAAATCGCTTCTACTTTAGCAAGTCCCACAGCATTTTTCCTATATTCTTCACTATTTTTTTTGAAAAACCCGAGCATTGCTTTCTCTTGGACATAAGATTTTATAACCCGAATACCGGAATAAGATTCTTGCGCATTCGTAGTAAGGTTAGATAGCATTGCTTGTACACGCTCACTACGTCGATGGATATTAATGTTGACAAAATAAATAGTAATAGCTAAAATGGGTAATGGAGATATAACGATTAAAGTAAGTTGTACGTCTTGCGCCAACATGTTCACTAAAGCGAAAATAATAAGCGTAGAAAGATTAATCAAATACATTACTGCCGGACCGGTATACATGCGCACGCGACTTACATCTTCGGCCATGCGATTCATCATATCTCCTGTTGAATGGGTTTTGTAAAAACCGGCGTCTAATTTCTGATAATGTTTATACACCTCATTTTTCTGATCGTATTCTATGTGGCGGCTCATCACAATAATAGTCTGCCGCATAAAATACATAAACAAACCTCGAATAATAGCAAGTACAATGATAACGATACTGCAAACCAAGACTAATTTCCCGTAGCTAAATTTATCAACCCAATCAATAAAGGATGAAAGCAATGCATCTTTGATAATTGGTCTATGGCTGGCCCGAGTAGCATGCGCCCCAGGTAGTGCTTGTTGTAGTTTCCCTACCACATAATTTGCCACCTGAGGTGCCATTACAAAAAAATAATTGGATGCCACAATAAATAAGATACCTAAAGAGAAACGATATTTATATTTCCAGAAATATTTATTTACCGCGGATAAATGCGCCATTTAGTAGTGTTTATTATAATGCCAATAGATTTGAAATTAGCTATATTGGCTAGAGATCTTGAAATAATTTTACAAAGCTACGAGAAGAAAATCAAAAAAATTTGGTAGTTAAACTTATAAGATATTATTTTGCCCCCGGAGAGTTGGCAGAGTGGTCGATTGCGGCAGTCTTGAAAACTGTTGACTGTAACAGGTCCTGGGGTTCGAATCCCTAACTCTCCGCTAAAGGCTATCATACAATGATAGCCTTTTTTGTTTATTTACACTAATAATCAATGTGTTACAAATAATTTTTAGCTCAAGTGAATTCAAAGAAACGCAACTAAATGAAGTAAATCTGGGATCAGGTTGAAATATTGGGGGATGTGTTTCATTAGGCATAAAGTTTAGCTAA
>NZ_JBNQGD010000420.1:0-22641 GCF_050436765.1 Arachidicoccus sp.
TAGGCCGCAAATGTAAAAATATTATGCCCTTTCCACAAGTTTTTGCGTTGATCCGAAATCAGAGAAGAAATAGAATGTCGGCAGCCATTTTTCACTCCCTTCTCCACAACATTTTGACATGATCCTAGAATAAATTTTAATAAGGATAGATAGCTGTCTTGCATAATAATATTTAATAGGCCGCAAATGTAAAAATATTATGCCCTTTCCACAAGTTTTTGCGTTGATCCGTAATTGAGGCTAGTATATCAATAAAAGTATCATTATTGACCAATTGGTTAATATCGACCTTGTCGCTTTCTTCCAACGCATTTATCCTTTGTGCAAGTTCTTCCAAAAAAGCAATCTTTCTTTTTTCTAATGGAGGAGTAAACAATAAGTTCCACATTTCTGTAGCTACCGGACCAAGCATTGGAATTACTCCTAATCCAGCTCTTACAGCAGAATTCACATAATCTCCTGTACTCAATTTATTTATTTCTGTCATAAGCTTTAGTCCAACTTTATGTAAACAACAAACATTTACAAAAATTTGAATCGACTTTGTGTCGGAATTGTGTCGGAGTGGCTAAAATTAAAAAAGGGTTACATTGGCTGTAACCCTTTAGTAATGTGGCTCTCCCTGTTGGACTTGAACCAACGACCCTCTGATTAACAGTCAGATGCTCTAACCAACTGAGCTAAGGAAGAGTGTTCCTTTTTATTGCGGACCGGACGAGACTCGAACTCGCGACCTCCGCCGTGACAGGGCGGCATTCTAACCAACTGAACTACCGATCCAAAAACCATTCAAAACGTTAGTATTGTACCGTTTTGAGAGTGCAAATAAAGAACAAAAATAATTATCAAACAAATATTTTTTAAAAAAAATTTCAAACTGTACTTTTACACCCTATTAACTAAACATTCATGTATTATGCCTGAATATCCGAACCGGCAGTTTCTCGATTTTGAGAAGCCTATTAAAGAATTATACGAGCAAATTGATCAAGCAAAAAAACTTGCTGAGAAGAATGCTAAGATTGATTATACTTCCAATATTCAACAATTAGAAGATCATATTATACTTAAGCGTAAAGAGATTACAGACAACCTTTCTCCTTGGCAAAGGGTGCAATTAAGTCGTCATCCCGACAGACCCTATACACTCAAGTATATCGATAAAATGACAACAAATTTTGTCGAACAATTTGGCGACAGGAATGTAAAGGATGATAAAGCAATGATAGGAGGTTTTGGCTTATTGGATGGCGAAACCGTTATGTTTATTGGCCAACAAAAAGGAACCAATACGAAACAACGTCAATTGCGTAACTTTGGTATGGCCAACCCAGAAGGTTATAGAAAAGCATTGCGTCTGATGAAATTAGCCGAAAAGTTTGACAAACCTATTGTGACCCTTATTGATACACCAGGTGCATTTCCCGGGATGGAAGCTGAAGAACGCGGGCAAAGCGAAGCTATCGCAAGAAATATCTATGAAATGTTCAAATTAAAAGTGCCCGTTATTTGTATCATTATTGGAGAAGGTGCAAGCGGTGGTGCATTAGGAATTGGCGTAGGAGATAAAGTTTTCATGATGGAAAACTCTTGGTATACCGTTATTTCTCCGGAAAATTGCAGTTCCATATTATGGCGTAGTTGGGATTTTAAAGAAACTGCAGCCGAACAATTAAAACTTACGTCGGACTATATGAGTAAATTTAAACTGGTAGACGGCATAATACCCGAACCCCCCGGCGGCGCACATTGGGACTACAACGCGTCTGCTGAAACGCTAAAATCCTTCATCAAAGATTCGTTAGCCGAATTAAAAAAGATACCGGCAGAAAAACGGATTTCTATGCGAATAGAAAAATTTGAAAAAATGGGCTTCTGGACAGAATAATTGATTTACTTTTCGGGTAATTATCTATTTTATTTTAAAAAAACAAACACAAATTTCTTACAATAATCATGTCACTTCACAATTCATTAAAAGGCACAGGTGTTGCAATCGTTACGCCTTTTAAAAAAGATTTTTCTATTGATTATAACGCTTTAGAAAAAATCATTAATTTTCTAATCGATAACAATATTAATTATATCGTATCTCTAGGAACGACAGGTGAACCACCTACCCTTTCAAGAGAAGAACAAATAGCAATAATTAATTTTACTTATAAGATTGTAGCAGATCGCGTGCCGGTGGTTGTAGGTATAAGTGGTAATAATACAAACGAGGTAATACATAATTTACAGACCTATCCATTAGAAAAAGCAACAGCGGTTTTAAGTGCATCCCCTTATTACAGTAAGCCATCACAGGAAGGCATTTACCAGCACTATAAAGCGCTTGCAGCTGTTTCTCCAAAGCCTATCCTCTTATACAACGTTCCGCACCGCACCGGGAAGAATATCGATGCAGCGACCGTTATACGCTTAGCAAAAGAAGTGAAAAACATTGGCGGCATAAAAGAAGCATCCGGCAACTTTGCGCAGTTTGCTAAAATATTGCGAGATGCTCCTAGTGACTTCTTTGTAACCAGTGGGGAAGATGATATTTTTATTCCTCAAATTGCCATAGGCATGCAAGGCGTAATCAGTGTGATGGGCAACGCTTATCCTAAAGAAATGTCTAAGATCGTCAGTCTATGTCTGGAAAATAAATTTGCCGAAGCAACGGCACTCAACAATCAGTTAATAGATGCTTGTGAGTTAATGTTTTGCGAGAATAACCCTGCCGGTGTAAAAGTATTTATGAGTGAAAAAGGATTGTTGGAAAATGTGGTAAGGCTCCCTTTAGTTTCTTTAAGCGAAACAAATCATCAAAAAATAAAAGACTACTTAAAATAAGGAACACTACTGTCCCTATCCGTTTTAAAATACCTTTAGCGGCAGTATTACACGAACTTGCTTCTACTCCAGCTAGTCTTTTTTCTATCTATTAGCTGGATAGGCATTTTTATAATTGCCCATCAGCTGATCTGCAGCTAGAGCAATCGGGACCTTTGAAGCCTATATTTTTTTCCGGTTGCTTTACTTTGTGTTACTTTCACCTTATCAAAATTTAAGCTTATCAGTCCAAAAGACTAAATAGCATTTGTTAAATTGCAGACAGTTTTCATTATTATTAAAAATAAATTAATGTCCGCTCTGATTAATCGCTTTTAGTATCTGACCCATATTAATTCCCTTACCTAATACCCCTTTAAACAAATCATTTCTCTCGTCTAACAAAGACGGTACATTTTTCAATGTAAAATCTTTCATTTTGAGCCCCCGTTTTACCTCTTCCCAATCTAGAGGCATAGAAACAGTTGCCCCCGGCTTTGGACGAACGGAATAGGGAGCTGCAAGGGTTGCCTGAGGTCTGTTTTGCAAAAAATCAAGGTACAGTTTTCCTCCTCTTTCATTCACTTGTCTCTCTATGGTCGTGAATTTTTCAGTTTCCCGTTGAACTATTGTAACAATTATTCTTGCAAATTCTTTTGACTGTTCATATGTATATTTTTTACCTAAAGGAATATAAATATGAATGCCTGTTGACCCCGACGTTTTCGCAAAGCAGGGCACGCCTACATCTTCCAATAGAGCATGAATGACATTTGCTGCGTCAATCACCTGATTGAAAGTTGTTTTGCTACCTGGGTCTAAATCAAGCAAGCACCAATCCGGATTATCAGGATTGTCAATAGTACTACTCCAAGGGTTGATTTCTATGCAACCGAAATTGACCATATAAAGTAAACTAGCCTCATCTTTTGCAACCAAAAAATGTTTATCGCCGTTACTCCCTTCACTATGATATAGGTAGGTTTGAGCCCACTTGGGCACTTTGCCTGTTACGTCTTTTTGATAAAAGCTTTTACCATTGTATCCATCAGGAAAACGATATAAAGATTGCGGACGATCCTTTATATAAGGCAGTATAAAGGGTGCAATCCGGTAATAATAATTTAGCAAATCTCTTTTCATTATGTTGCCTTGCGGCCAAAAGACCTTATTCAGGTTTGTAAAACTCAATTCTTTGCTATTTATTTTTCGGACTTGTGTTTTATCTGTTGGATTTAAAAATGTTTTTCTTTTATCGCCATCGGGCGGCGCTATGAGCTTCGCTTTTGAGGAAGACTTCTTAACCGTTTTTCCCTCAGCAACTTTCTTTACTGCTTTTTCTTTTTCCATACGACTATCCGTTTCTTTGGTTATTTCTTCTGTCGGTTGTTCCTGTTCTCTTATAACTTCTCGCGCTTCCTTGTCTTCTCTTATTCCCAAAAAGGAAGGATGACGAAATACCCCATCTTCTGTTACTTCAGAAAAATTAACTTCGCAAACAAGTTTAGGCTTAAGCCAAACAGCGTCTGCGTGGGGTGGATTAGGTCGGAACCGCGAAGCTTTATTGTAATCTGGAATAATATCCAAAGGACTTTTTTTGACAATTAACGGCTTAAACTGCCGCATCATTTCCTTTTGCATCTTATCATTAAAGCCCGTACCAACCTTACCGGCATATCGGAGTCTATTGTTGCCATATACTCCTAGTAACAATGAGCTAAAGCGCTTGGGGGAGCCCTCATTATGTGTGTAACCGACAATAATTACCTCTTGCCTTTTATGCACCTTGATCTTCAACCAATCCCGTGAGCGATCACCAGGTAAATAAGTACTGTCCAGCCTTTTTGCGATGATGCCTTCCAGACCCATTTGCTGCGCATTTTTAAAAAATGCTATGCCACGTTCGACGATTGAAAATCCTAAACGGATAATAGCATTGTTCTGAGGCGCTATCGTCTTTAAGATCTTTATTCTTTCACGGAGCGGTAAATCAAGGAGAGATTTACCATCATACCATAAGATGTCAAATAAATAGTATTGCAAGACACCGTCTGCTTCACTACGCCAGTTTTGGAGTTTATTAAAACGCGATATTCCTTTGCTATCCACCACCACGATTTCACCATCAACCACCGCCTTTACTTTCCATTGTTTAATGGCATCAAATACGGGGTAAAATTTTTCGTTGAAAGACTTATCATTTCTGGATTTTATTTCTGTCGTGCCGCCATTTCTGAAACAAAGGGCACGATAGCCATCCCATTTTATCTCGTATTCCCAATCTGCATCATCAAAGGGTTCATCTACCAATGTCGCCAGCATAGGTGATAACGTTTTGGGGAAGGATGAGGGAGTCCTTTTCTTAAGCATGGTAGCTATAGTGCTTTTATCCACCGCCTTCTCTTTGGGATCTTGCGCTCTGGAAGGAGCTTTTTTTTTCGCTGTGACTTTTACCGGCTTATCTACTTTCTTTGCGTAGACCCGGTCAGCAGCAGCGTCCATTGAATCAATTGTTTTTTGACTCAGAACCGATTTATCCTTTTTAGTAATATCCGTTTGGGAAGCATATTTATCTTTGTGCTTAATCAGTAACCAGGCGTTTTCTGCCATGCCTTTTGTCTTCACCAACGCAAATTCGCCTTTCAGTTTTTTCCCAAGCAGTTCAATTTTCAACGATCCCGCTTTTAACTGCTTTAGCAGCGATTTTTCCTGTGTCTGTTTATCTTTCGCTCCACCAATCGGAATGTAAGTGCCCTCATCCCATACGATCACTGTACCAGCACCATAATTACCCTTTGGAATAACGCCTTCAAAATCTTTATAGCCATAAGGATGGTCTTCCACCATCATGGCAAGCCTTTTATCCGCGGGATTAAGTGATGGGCCCTTGGGTATCGCCCAACTTTTTAGAACACCGCCCATTTCCAGACGAAAGTCATAATGAAGGCGAGAAGCATGGTGCTTTTGAACAACAAAATGGAGTGCATTCTTTTCTGTGATTTCGCCACCAAATGGTTCGGGGGTCTGTGCGGCCTTCCTTTTGTTACGATAGTTTGTAAGAGACATAGGTGATATTTGAAGGTTATCGGTCTATCGCAATAATGACAAAAGCATTTTCAATTTTAACGCCTATTTTAGCAGATACCTTCTCTCCCTTCACAACCTGTTAAAAAACCCTTTTTCAGATTGTATTTAGTAGCTGCATTTATGAAAAATCTTTTTCATTATTGACTACAAAAATGTGCTAGCAATAGATAAAAATGCTTTCCATTTTTTGGGTTTAGCATTTCTTCTTTGCCTTTTCATTAAATTGTTTCTTCAATAAACATACCACACCTAATTCTGCCGCTGAAAGCTTCTTATTTATCTTAAGGAGTTTGTTGACCTCTTTTTTAAAAAAGCTTAATGTTCTTCCATGTATATAATTGTCTATAATGCGGGGATCAATGTATGCATCACGGGCAATAGCAGGCGTATTGCCCAGTTTTCTGCTGACGGCAATTATTGCTTCGTGAATATTTTTCTTCAAATTTTTCTGGTCGTCTTCTTCTACAATGCCTATTTCGTCTAATGACACAGCTGCCATTACCGTTCCCGCCCATGTACGAAAGTCTTTAGCAGAAAATTCTCCGCCCATGATTTCATGAATATAATCATTCAAATCGTTGGTGGTTATATTTTGGACATGATCCTGATCATCTATATATTTAAAAATTTCATACCCGGATATATCGTCTAATTCCTTTACAATTTTCGCCAAATGTGCGTCGATTACATGTTTCTCCTGCTGTACGCCCGATTTGCCTTTATAGGAGAATATAAGCTCATCGCCTTCAATGCTCAAATGTTTGCTGCGTAAAGTTGTAAGTCCATAACTTTCGTTCTCTTTAGTATAGACTTCATTTCCAGGTCGGAAGCAGGCACTTTCCAATAAACGCACCATTGCAGCCAGTACTTTTTCACGCGGAAGCTTGCGTTTACGCAAATGTTGCCCCGTTAGCGCCCTCATGGGTTCCAATTGGTCCGCAAAGCGAACAATGCGATCAAATTTTTGTTCCGCCTGTTTCTGACGAAACTTACTATTATAGATATATTGTTTTCGTCCTTTAATATCAAAACCGGTCGCCCATATTTTTGCACGAGGCGAGTTAATCTCCACTCTTTCCCATACTGGTGGGATAGCCAGAGATTTGAACCAGGCCTTAAGCTGCCTATCATCAACTATATTATCCTTTTTGTCCGTGTAAATAAAATCTTTCTCTCTTTTGATTCTGTGGTATTGCATATCGAAAAGAACTTTATTGAACTAAATTCTGGAATAAGAATCTAATTTTTTTGTTATTCTGTTTCCACTTTTCTTAATTTCGCAATCAGTTTATAGATGTGAGAACCTAATTTAGCAGGATATTCTTCATGTGCTTGGTCAAGAATTTTAGCTCTTGAAACAGCTGCATCAATGTTGGGAAGAAAATCATCAGTTTTTAGGTTAGTTTTATTATAAGAGCCTACAATTTCGATAATCTTTCTTTCTACATAGTTTTTGTTCCTAATTTTCTTGTTTTTAAAAAGTAATTCCAGCTCTTCTTTATTGTATTCTTGAATGTCTTTTATGTGAAGTAAAAGCCAAAATTCAAAACACGGATTACTCACAGCAACAAACATATTTTCCAAGCCTTTACAAGTTTCAATTATCTTAGGAATGTTTTTCCACCTATCGGTGTCAATAATCATCCAAAGTTCATCTCCGTTCTTAAAATTAAACTCATCTTTTGCTTCTCTCTTTAATTTATCAAAAACGTGATTGGGTGCACTATTGGTGTCGTCAGATCTACGCTTTAATAAATGTAAGCAAATCAATTCGTCATTAAACTTGTTTGAGTTTTTAAATTCAGAAAAGTACTTTTCTTCAGTTATATTCCCCTCAAAAGCTAATACAAATATTTTCTCCCTTTCGGTAGTGTTACTTTCTCTGAAAAACTCATCTCTTTCTCGTGGCATAACAAAAATTTTACTTGTTAATTGCTGTAAGTTTATTTCTGTTGCCAATTCGCGGAATAGCTTTAAATCTTCCCAACAGGTAGTCTTTACGAATTTCTTTATCAAAACGAACATTGTATTGTTCGAGAGAGTGCAATCTTGAAGCTCCGAAATTATCTTTTACAACAAACCAAATTTCATCTTTTCTTAAAAGTTTTTGAGTTAACAAAGATGATTCGTGGGTCGCCAAAACCAGTTGACTATTTATCCCTGTTGATTTTGATAAAAATAAATCTAATAAGTCATAAATCAAATTAGGGTGCAAACTTCTTTCCATTTCATCTATGATAAAAACATTATCACCTTTCAATAAATCCATTAATAATGGGATGAAGTCCATTATCCTATTTGTGCCGTCAGATTCATCATTTGTGTCAAATTTTTCAGGGCTAGTCGCATTTTTCACTTTATGCTTTGTCATAAATTTTTCGATGACAATATCACCATTCTTAACCGACAAAAAGTAAGTAGTATTCCCTTTTGAGATTATAGAAGCTCTAATGCTTTCTGATTTTTCACTTAATAAATCTTCCCCTATTTTCACTAATAAAGGTTTGGGAATATCAATATTTTCGACATCAACCTTTTCAAGACAAACACCGTCAATTCCAGTATCGAAGTAGGATAAAAATTCTTCAAAAGTGGTAAGCAATTCAACGTCCTGCTTTAACTCGAACTTCAACCCCTCATTGTATTTATCATCAGGAAGTATAACTTTTAAAGAATTTTGGAACCAATCAATAACATTAAGGAAGTCCTCAATTTTAGAAACGTTTTCTTTTACTTTTCTTGTTCTGATTTCCGTCAAAAAAAGTTGATTATTAGGCGTTCCTTTTGCTATAAAACGAAGAAATTGTCTTTCTTCTTCCTTTTTTAGCTTTTGTATGATATAATCTAAATTAAATATTTCTTTATTTGAAAAGTTTCTTTCAAATATTTTGACCTCTTTTTTTGCTCCGATTTCATAAAGCCATTCTTCTTTAATTAACTCATTATTGAATGTAAAACCATAAGCATAATTTTTGCCTTTATGCTGTATTTCATATTCAATTCTTGAGTCATTAGTGCTAGATTGCTTATCAAGTCTAAATTTTGGATAATCTATTGGTTTTTCAGGCTTATTCCCTCTTAAGACCAACTTTTTCCCAAAATCAATAGCTTTAATCAAATTGGATTTCCCTGACGCATTCGCACCAAATAAAACAGCCGTTTTTAAAACAGAAATGCCATTAAGTTTTGAGGTCTTATGGTCTGCCTTTAAACTTCCTTTACCGGGTAGCATAGAGAATTTTTGCCTATGACTAAATGACAAAAAATTCTCAACTGAAAATCTTATTAGCATATATTTTGCTCTTTAGAGACTAAATGTAGTGATTTTTTCACAACTTAAATACATTTAAATGTTAAAGTAAAATAGTTACTGAGTGTTGTTGGATCAACGCAAAATTGCTCTTTTCACTCTATCCCGACTTAAAAGAGCCTTTGATTTAAGTTGTGATCTTAGGAATATTTATGAAAGCTCAGATAAGAGAATATTGGGCTTCACCTCGTCTGTCAATGTGGTATGAAAGGTAAGGCAGCCGGGCTTCAAGGTTTTTAATACCGTCGCCAGGTTTCTTGAGAATCATTATGCTACTATTGCCAATTATTCTTTGAAACGCTCCACTAATGCATCTGCCGAATCTTTCAACGCTATGGTGAAGGCATTTAGAAGGGCTTAAATCCATTCAAGAAATCAGAGAAGAAATAGAATCTCGCCAGCCATTTTTCACTCCCTTCACCACAGCATTTTGACATGATCCACTTTAAGCGCTCCCCAGCAATAAGTTGGGTATAGTCCCAAAAAATAAGCCCCTATAGAAATAGGGGCCGCAACCAAAACTAACTGCTTATGAGAAAATTTAATATCGTGAATCTAATTTTAAAACTTTCGCTCTTTGCTAATATCTATTTCAAACACTGTGCCAAACCATTTTAAATAAATGTGAAAAAGATATTTTTTGCCAAATACAAAACCCTAACGTAAAACAGCATTAAAACGCTACACCAAAAGTATAATTTATTTACTAAGATGCATGCTTCTTTCTTTATAAAGATTTCTAAAATAAGGGTCCCTCAAATCTTTTATAAATCTGATAGCCTCACCCGTACTTTTCATTTCTGGTCCTAACTCCTTATTTACATTGGGGAATTTGTTAAAACTGAATACCGGTTCTTTAATGGCAAACCCGTCCAATTTTTTTTCAATTTTAAAATCTTTCAGCTTCTTCTCTCCTATCATGATCTTAGTCGCAATATTCAAAAAAGGTACACCATAGGCTTTTGCGATAAAAGGTGTTGTGCGACTTGCACGAGGGTTAGCTTCGATTACAAACACGTTCCCTTCTTTTATAGCAAATTGTATATTAATAAGACCTTTAATATTTAATGCACGCGCAATTTTTTCCCCATAATGTTCCATCGTGGTAACTTCCAACGGAGATAAATTAAAAGCAGGAAGTACTGCGTTGCTATCTCCGCTATGGATACCTGCCGGCTCAATGTGTTCCATTACGCCCATCACGTGAAAATCTTCCCCGTCAAAAATACCATCGATCTCCGCTTCCTGGCAGCGATCAAGAAAATGGACAATCAATAATTTATTGTCAGGAATATGTTTTAACAAACTTACCACAGCACTTTCTAATTCATTGTCGTTAATAACGATACGCATACGCTGCCCACCCAATACATAACTGGGTCTAACCAGTACAGGAAATCCAACTTTTTTTGCCACTTCAATTGCTTCGTCAGCATTATATGCAGTGCCATATTCAGGGTAAGGAATCTCTAATTCTTTCAATAAATCACTAAAACGTCCACGATCTTCCGCTATATCCATACTATCGAAAGATGTTCCAAATATTTTTATCCCTTTCTCATGTAATCTTTTCGCAAGCTTCAAGGCCGTTTGGCCGCCTAACTGTACAATTACCCCCGCCGGCTTTTCCAATTCTATTATTTCCCAAATATGTTCCCAAAAGACCGGTTCAAAATAAAGCTTATCGGCAATATCGAAATCTGTAGAAACGGTTTCAGGATTACAATTGACCATAATTGCTTCATAGCCGCTTTCTTTAATGGCCATCAACCCGTGTACACAACAGTAATCAAACTCGATGCCTTGACCGATTCTATTAGGCCCACTGCCTAAAACAATAATTTTCTTTTTACTAGATGAAATTGATTCGTTGGAGGATATTGTATTGTTCATTTTTTAATTGGAATTGTGCAAAGGTAATCAATGAAACTAAAAACAGAAAGCATAAAGCTAAAAGTTTTATTCTTGTGCCAAACTTCTACAAATTTTGGCAGCAATTCCAGGGCCTTCATAAATAAATCCGGTCCACAGTTGTATGAGGGATGCTCCAGCGTCTAATTTCTCCTTCGCATCTTCCGGCGTAAAAATGCCACCACTGGCGATGACCGGAATTTTATTTTCCAAACGACTGCATAAGTATTGCACAACTTCGGTAGCCCGCTTTTTTACCGGAAGCCCGCTTAATCCACCAGCGCCTATGCGCTCTACCTCAACCGAAGGCGTAATAAGATTACTTCTTTGGATAGTTGTATTGGTAGCAATTAAGCCGCTTAAATTTATCTCTAAAGACAAAGAAATAATATCGTCAAGTTGTTCCTGAGTCAGGTCGGGCGCTATTTTCAACAAGATAGGCTTAGGCTTTTTCTTTCCCTGGTTGCTATTTTGCAGTTCTGAAAATATCTTCTTCAGGCTTTCTTTTTCTTGCAATGCCCGTAAACCAGGCGTGTTAGGCGAACTAACATTCACCGTAAAATAATTAACTACATCAAATAACTGTTCGAAACAAGCATTATAGTCTTGCCAGGCAAGTTCATTAGGCGTTATTTTATTTTTCCCAATATTGCCACCAATGATAAATTGCTCGTCAAAACACGCAGAAGACTGCCATGCAGCCAATTTATTTTTCACCGCCGATGCCCCATCATTATTAAACCCCATTCTATTAATCAATGCCCTATCTTTAGGCAGTCGAAAAAGCCTCGGTTGTTCATTACCCGCCTGTGCTTTGGGCGTAACGGTGCCCACTTCCAAAAATCCAAAACCTAAAGCGGCTATTTCTCTAATATAGACAGCATTTTTATCAAAGCCTGCGCCCAGTCCAACAGGATTTTGAAAGTCCAGTCCAAAAACCTTTCTTGATAAAGAAGGGTGCTGAAAAGTGAAACTTGATTGAATTAACTTTCTTGACGCATTTACAGAGCAAGCTTTGCGCAGTAAATTCATGGAAACGTGGTGCGCTTTCTCCGCAGAGAGATTAAACAAAAGGTCGCGCAAAACAGGGTATATCATAGCGCAAATATATAAAGCAAATGCAGTGTGATTAAATAAAAGGCATCTGTTTTTGAAAAATATTCTCTTGTGGTCATCATTATAATGGCCATTTGTCTCCCGCATTTAACATCTTTTGCCACAGAACGCCCATTAATTACACATGCAACAAAGTAATTATCAGATGCAAGAAAATAGGTTTTCGGTCTTGTTTAGTCCCGGGTTGGAGGATTATGTGATAGAGAAGCAGAAAAAATTATTAAGCATTTGTTCGACCTTAGTTACAAATTTTTAAAAAGCGAAGGTTATCTTCGCTTTTTTATTTTTTAAAATAAAGACATGGATATAAGAATTGGGCAAGGTATAGATTTTCATCAGTTAGTAGAAGGGAGAAAACTATGGATTGGCGGAATTGATATCCCCCATTATAAAGGCTCACTTGGTCACAGCGATGCCGATGTATTGCTACATGCTATTTGTGACGCGCTTTTGGGCGCATTGGCTTTGGGCGACATTGGCACACATTTCCCTGACACGTCTAATGAGTTTAAAGATATTGACAGTAAGATTCTGTTACAAAGAAGTTTTGAACTGGTAAAAAAGCGGGGATATAAAGTGATCAACATAGATGCCACACTGTGCTTGCAGGCGCCCAAAATAAAAAATTATATAGAAGCTATGCGTCAAACGATTGCTTCACTAGTAGAAACAGACATGGAAAATATTTCCATAAAAGCGACCACAACAGAACAAATGGGTTTTGTGGGCAGAGAAGAAGGCTTAACGGCACAGGCAGTTGCTTTACTTCAACATGAATTATAAACTTTGGACCTGGGCAATTACCTATTTATTTTAAAAAAAGTATTTTCGCAGAAAGCAGCTCTAAAATTATGGACAAACTTATCATCAATATCGTTAACAAATCCCCTTTTGATTTACCGGCCTATGCAACTGTTGGTTCTTCCGGTATGGATTTACGCGCTAATATAGAAAACGACATACATTTACAACCGCTGGAAAGGTTTTTGGTTCCTACCGGAATCTTTATAGAACTACCCTTGGGTTATGAGGCGCAAATAAGACCCAGAAGCGGTCTAGCCGTTAAACACGGTATAACATGCTTAAACACACCCGGCACTATTGATGCGGATTACAGAGGTGAAATAAAAGTAATATTAGTAAACCTGTCCAATGAAGAGCAAATTATCGCTCACGGGGATCGCATTGCACAGATGGTGATACAAAGCGTCATACAAATCGACTGGCATCTGACAGATGCGTTAAATGAAACCACGCGCGGAGCCGGCGGCTTTGGACACACAGGAAAACAATAAACACGCTAGATTTATAGGGCAAGATACTTTGGGCAATAAAACAATTAGAAAAATATTTATACGATAGATGAAAAAATTTGGAACGATCTTCACCTGCTTGCTTGTAATGTTTGCTTTCTCCTGCAGAACTGCAAAGAAAGCCCAACATGTTCAAAAACAAATCGCCAAAAAAGATGTTTCTAAAATAGTATTGGTGACTCCCAATACTCAAAGTGCGGAATTAGATAGCCTCCATGACATGATGGCGATTTTAGCGAAACAACAGATTAAAGGCTATTCAACATTTACCGCAAAGGTGAAAGTAGATTATCAGGGGACCAACAACGATGGTCAGGCAACTGCTAATATAAGAATGCGGGAAGATAGTGTCATATGGATATCACTTACCGGCCCCTTCGGCATTGAAGGCTATCGTGTAATGATTCAACCGGACTCCATTATTTTGATGGATAAATTGCACCATGCCGTCTTACACAGAAGCATCGATTATTTGCAGGATATACTGCAGATTCCGGTTAGCTTCAACGATTTACAAAACATTATCTTGGGAAACGCCATCTTCACAACCGGGTCAATATCCTCTTATAAGCATACGCGCAATAAATGGTATGTATCTATTGAAGGTAAAATTTTTAAAAATTTTATAACAATAGTAGACAATAACAGAAAACTTATTTTAAGGCATATTCTTTTGCAGGATTCCACCATCCAACAAAACAGAAAATGTGACATCACTTATGCTGGTTATCAGTTAAAAGATGAAAAACACTTTTCTGAAACGAGAAAAATATTGATTTCTGATAAGACAAGTTTAGAAATTAAGCTTCAGTATAAAGACTATACATTTGGCACACCATTATCTTTTCCTTTCAGCATTCCTAAAAGTTATGAATGGAAATAAATAATGCTTTAACAAAACAAGCGACAACTGATTAAAAGTAAAATACTAACTTTAAAAAAATAAAAGTAATTGTCAATGATAAGAAAATTGTTTGTATTAGCATTCACTGTATGCATTTTTCATGTGTGCGGTTTTGGGCAACAAACAAGAGCGGAAATTCAGGAACAACAAAAATATCTAAAGCAGGAATTAGCTGATTTAAATGCCTCTTTATCGAGCGTGCGTAAGACTAAAAAATTATCACTAAGAGAATTAAACTTAATTCAACAAAAGATAAAAGCGCGTCAATCGCTGATCAATTCCATCAATAAGGAATTGGGTGATCTGGATGAAACTATTGCTAAATACAATCACGAAATTGATCGGGAAAAACAACAGCTGGATACCTTAAAAGGAAAATATGCGCAAAGTTTAATTTTCGCTTATAAAAATAGAAGCAACTATAATTATATCAATTTTTTGTTCTCTTCTAACTCCTTCAATGATGCTATTAGGCGTGTCGCTTATTTAAAAAGTTACCGGCAATTTAGAGAAACACAAGCAGATAACATTATCAAAGCGCAAACTCTTTTAAAGGGAAAAATAAGTAGCCTTGAAAACACGAAAACTGCAAAAAATTCTGCCCTTGTAAAACAAGGCACTCAATTGACAGGTTTGCAGAATGACCGTAACGAAAAAGACAGTGCGCTTGTTTTATTGAAAGGAAAAGAAGGTGATCTCGGTAAAGAAATCACCGCTAACGCCGTCAAAAGGAAAAAACTCCAAAGAGTTTTACAGTCTGTAATACGTCAAGAAATTGCTGAAGCAGAGCGCAAAGAAAGAGAAAGACAAGCTAAGATAGAAAAGGCGCGTGAAGAACAGGAGGAACGCGACCGCATAGCCGCGCAACAAAAAGCATTAGCCGCAAAACAACAGGAGATCGCTTTGGCAAATGCACAAAAAGCAGCAGTAGCGCAAAACAGTGCCTCTGACAATAAGCCACCCGTTACTGCACCGGTCAAAACAAGAGCCGGCGAAGTAGAAAAAGCAAAAACTGACGAAGTAGCCAAAACAAAAGAGCCTACCAAAGAGACACCGGCTCAAAAAGAAGCAAGCGAACGGGCAAACAGAAGTTATAATGTATTGGAGTCTACTACCAAAACATTAACCGAATCACTAGACTTCGAAAAGAATAAAGGAAAACTGCCTTGGCCGACAAACGGAGGTTTTGTATCGGCTAGCTATGGCATACAAACAATCCCTGGCACAAAATTAAAACAAGAGAATGACGGGATTGAAATTACGGCGACCAACAGCACCGTGGTCAAATCAGTTGCCACAGGCACCGTTTCAGTTGTCATTTCTGACGGCGGATACTCTGTCATTGTACGCGAAGGAAAGTATTTTACCACCTATAGTAATCTAAGTAGTGTAAGTGTCAACCGTGGCGACAATGTGGACGCCGGCACTATTATAGGACAAATGGCAACAGACAACGCCTCAGGCGCTGCCACAGTCTTCTTTATGGTTACAGATAGTCAAGGCAACTCGCTTAATCCGATGTCCTGGTTAGGAAAAAGATAATTCGATCATAGTGCTAAAATTAAAGAATGCCGCGGCTTTTTATTGAGGCGCATCTAAAAACAAGTAATTATAAAACCAATAAACATATGAACAAAGGTCCTATCTCAAAATTTATAGAACATCATTACAGACATTTCAACGCAGCCGCCCTGATGGACGCCGCCAAAGGATATGAAGCGCATTTGGCTGAAGGCGGAAAAATGTTGGTTTCCTTGGCCGGTGCTATGAGTACCGCCGAATTAGGCATCTCCCTAGCTGAAATGATACGTCAGGACAAGATTGCCATCATTAGTTGCACAGGTGCTAATTTAGAAGAAGATGTAATGAACCTTGTCGCACATTCTCACTACAAACGTGTACCTGAATATCGTGATTTAACGCCTCAGCAGGAATGGGATTTATTGGAAAATCATTATAATCGTGTTACCGACACCTGCATTCCAGAAGAAGAAGCTTTTCGTCGTTTACAAAAGCATTTGGTGAAGGTTTGGAAGGCTGCGGAAGCAAAAGGCGAGCGTTATTTACCACACGAGTTTTTATACCAGGTAGTACTTAGCGGCGAGTTAGAACAATATTATGAAATTGATCCTAAAGACAGTTGGATATTAGCCGCTGCCGAAAAGAATATTCCTATCATTGTACCAGGATGGGAAGACAGCACTACCGGAAACATTTTTGCGAGCTATGTAATCAAAAAGGAATTACAAGCCAGCACCGTAAAAAGCGGTATTGAATATATGATTTATTTAACCGAATGGTATCGCGAAAACAGCGGTGGAAAAGGTGTAGGCTTCTTCCAGATTGGCGGCGGTATCGCCGGTGATTTCCCTATTTGTGTGGTGCCCATGATGTACCAGGATCTGGAATGGCATGATGTACCTTTTTGGAGTTATTTTTGCCAGGTGAGTGATAGCACTACCTCTTACGGTTCCTATTCTGGTGCGGTTCCCAACGAAAAGATTACGTGGGGAAAGTTAGATATTCATACGCCCAAATTTATCGTAGAAAGTGATGCGACTATTGTAGCGCCATTAATTTTTGCCTGGATTTTAGGGCAATAGGCGCGTATAAGCATAACCTGGTTTTTAGCGAAAAGCTGTAACGCCTCTCATTGAGGTATTACAGCTTTTTTGTTAGCTGCAGGAAGAAACCGGGAGCGAAAATATATTGGATGTAGCACCAACGTTTTTAAGGTTGATGATGATAAACGAATTATTTGGCTTTATTTTGCACTAACTTTAATTTGTTTAAAACTGTGCATTAGAATGGATCAAATATTTGATATAAGTATTGTTGGCGGAGGGATTGTGGGCGTCGCTACTGCCTATAAATTGCAAACCGCATACCCTCATTTAAAAATCATTTTAATAGAAAAAGAGCCGCATCTGGCTGATCACCAGACCGGAAACAATTCCGGTGTAATACACTCCGGGATTTATTATAAACCTGGTTCGCTGAAGGCAAAGAATTGTGTGAATGGCAGGCGAGAATTGGTCGCCTTCGCGAAAAAATACGATATTCCTCATGACGTTTGCGGAAAAGTTGTCGTTGCCACGGATAAGTCCGAGTTTCCTTTTATGGAAAAAATCTTTAACAACGGTATTCAAAATGGTGTTGAAGGAATAGAAAAAATTGATGCAAAAAGAATAAAAGAATTAGAGCCTTCAGCGGAAGGAATAGCTGGTATATGGGTACCCTGCACAGGAATTATCGATTATAGGGCCGTGACCGAGAAAATGGCAACCTTAGTGAAGGAGATTCAGCCTAATAGTGAAATTCATTTAGGCGAAGAAGTAAAAGCCTTCGAAAATGAAGCGCAACATGTAACAATTGTTACCAACAAAAATAAATACCAAAGCAAATATGTAATTGTCTGTGGCGGATTGCAAGCAGACAGGCTCGCTAAAAAGGCAGGTGTAAACGTGAAAGAAAAAGTCGTCGGGTTTCGTGGAGACTATTACGAACTGACCGACGGCGCAAAGCATAAAGTAAAAAACCTCATTTATCCCGTACCTAATCCCGATTTTCCATTTTTAGGCGTTCACTTTACCCGGATGACCAATGGAGATATTGAATGCGGGCCCAATGCTGTTTTTACTTTTAAACGAGAAGGCTACGGAAAAACTGATTTTAGTTTAAAAGATACTTTAGATGCTTTAAGTTACGGGGGCACTTGGAAGCTATTTTTCAAGAACATGAAATTTGGTATTGATGAATATCGTCGTGCCTTTTCAAAGAGGCTTTTTTTAAAGACATTGCAGCGCATTATTCCTTCCCTGACAATGGATGATCTTCGACCCGGTAGAAGTGGTGTCCGTGCTTTATTATTGAGCACCGACGGTGATACCCGGGATGATTTTAAAATTGAATATAAGGACAAAAGTATCCATGTGCTCAATGCCCCCTCTCCTGCTGCCACAGCTTGTCTCGCCATCGGTGAGCAAATAAAAGAAATGGCGCAAAAGCATTTTGACTTAGACGCCTAAAGTCAACTTACTTTTTAAAATAGGAGTCGTCTGCTGTATAACAAGATTTGCCAAAAGCGGGGCTGAAATGCTACTAGGAAATTTTTTACTAAACTTGAATGCGTATTCCTATGGAGTTATAATGCTAAAAATCCCCGTCTGGCAACAGTACCCTAAACGTGGGGCGATATCGTAAACCGACAACCGTGAGCAAATCGAACTTGAAACGACACAGCAAGACAATAGACCGAATGCAGTTCAACAAAGCGAACAAGGCGAAGAAAATTCTATTTTAAAAGCATTGAGACAAATTGCAGAAATGAATTAACAGAACAGCCATATGGACGTGCAAGAACAAATCAAAAATTATATTGACAGCCAACCCGAACTAAAACGAGTTGACATTGAGATGTTGCATAAACGCATACTTAAACTATTGCCAAGATGCAAATTATGGTTTTTAGACGGCAAAGACGATAAAGGAAAAATTGTTACTAATCCTAATATCGGTTACGGAACGCAAAGGATAAGATACGCAGACGAAAAAACTAAAGAATTTTATCAAGTTGGCATTAGCGGAAATACAAGCGGAATTTCGGTTTATATTATGGGCATTGTTGATAAAAAGTATTTACCCGAAACCTACGGAAAGACAATAGGCAAGGCAAGTGTAACAGGCTATTGTATCAAGTTCAAAGTGCTGAAAGACATAGAAATCGACATACTTGAAGAAGCAATACTTGATGGTGTTAAGCAGACAACATAACCGGCAATGGTTAATGAGGACTATCAACAAGAACCGCCGACATCTTATTGACCATAGGTGGAATGAACTGACTCGTATCAACGGGAGTGCAGCATACAACTTTCATTCTTCGATTAAAATTAAGTGCTAAAAATAACACCCATCGCCAACACGCGGTCCGTTAGCCGTCGTTGTACGGTAATTTGCTTGATTTGAAGAAATTATTATAAAACGATTTCTATGCCCGAGTAACAAAATGTTTGTTATTTCGGTCATTTATAGTAAATTTGACTGAAATAACGAACATTTAAACATAATGAGTCCAAAAAAACAGGCAATTTTTCCTAAATATTACCAACTGTTAGAGCAGATGGGTGAACACATTAAACTTGCTCGTAAACGGCGTAAACTGACAGCTATTCAAGTGGCAGAACGGGCAGATATTGCCAGATCAACCTTGCATCTGATAGAAAAAGGAGATCCCAGCGTATCATTTGGTGCCTATTTTAATGTATTACGAGTTTTAGGATTACAAAGCGACATATTGAAACTGGCAGCGGATGATGAATTTGGGAGAAAATTGCAGGACTTAAACTTATTATAAGAATGGCAACGAATAAGACCGATATATATGTTTATGCACATTGGCAAGGAATGCCAAAACCTGCGGTAATCGGAATCCTTTCTGCACACCTGGCAAAAGGGAGAAAAGCATTTAGAATTAATCGTGCAAAAAATGGAATTATTTCCGTCAGCCCCAGATGTCAGCATTCATACTTTACTAGCTATTGCTGTCAATAAGTTGCACCATAGTTTTATTGAATGAAGAAAGTGTAGCCTCTAATGAGACAAAAAATGCTATGTCAGTCTCTTCGACCGCGATCAAGGCTTTTTGCAAAACTATTGAGCCTTCATTCGTTAGTTTGATTACCTTAGCTCTTGTATCGGTTGCGTGTTCTTGTCGTGTTATAAACCGTTTATCCACCAATGTTCGCAATACTTTTGATACCATCATTCTGTCGGCATTACTTTGGGAGGCAATCTCAGTTTGCGTCACGGAATCATTTTTTTTCGAAAGCCAACCTAATGCCGCCAGCAACACGAACTGCGTTTGTGTCAAGCTTAACGGATCCAGGACCTTTTTTAGCTTACGCTGCCATAGCATCGTTAATTGTCCGAGCAAATAACCGGGACTATCATTTGGACTTTTAAAATGGAATTCTATTGCTTTAGACATATTGGTCTTTGTGTTTGTACTGGAATTAATTGAGAAAAACCGTGTTTATTAATTACGATCAAGTCCACTGTCCAAGAGTCGATTCCGTTTTCTCTTTAAGAAGAAGCTCCCCGACTTCCGGAGCTGCCACACACAGCTCTAATAAATATTTTATTATTCATTTCGTCGAATAAATTATTACAAAATAGTCTGTTTCTATTTTGGCTCCAAAAAAGTGAGTTTATAACCGTCGAGGTCCTTCACATGAAATGCTCTGCCGAAAGGAGTGTCTATAATTGGGCCGGCAGTTGTTACTCCATTGGCGATAAATTTTTCTTTCAATTCATCTGCATTTTCGTTAACAGCAAACCAAATAGCCACGCCAATGCCCAACTCTTTTCCTTCAATTTGTTCAAGTGGCGTACGAATAGCAAAGCTAGCCTCACCTTTATTGTATTTAAACACACACGCTTGCGGATTAACCTCCCCAATTTCAAATTCCAACTTTTGCGTGTAAAATTCTTTTGATGCCCCCAGATCTTTTACTTGTAGTGAGGCAAATGTTAGTTGTTTCATCTTCAAAATTAATATGTTGTCGCAAATATAGTATATATGACAACAATATAAAAATATTTTTTACATTATTAGTGTACCGTTGGCTTTCTTCTTCATTGTATTCATTAAACTCTTGTAGATAGTGCCAAAATATGATTAGAAAAAGAAATAATTGATGCCTTGCAATGCAGTGCATCGATAGTGTCAATAGGACCCAGGCAAATCGGCAAGACCACAATTTACCAGTATATTAAAAACGCGAGGCTTTTGCAGGTCGCTTTAGAATTTCCAGTTGCTCTATAAAATTTGCAGATGACCAAAATGAAAGTTTATTGAATGGAATATTTTTGTCTCAGGTTCCAAGCATTGAATTTCCTGAACCATCTCATCCTCAATTTTATTTAGCGTACTTTTTGAAATTTGAAATAATTTATCGTAATATTGCAATATTAATATACAGTCATAGGCACGACAAAGACAGAACATTTTTCCGGTAAGCAAAACGCCATTGATACGATGGCTAAGGCGCTTGGGCATCCTGCAAGAATCGCCGTCATTGAGTATCTCATCAAAGTAAATAGTTGCATCTGTGGAGATATTGTCAATAAGCTTCCCCCTTGCACAACCTACTATTTCCCAGCATTTTAAAGAGCTTAAAAATGCGGGAATTATTAGAGGCAACATTGAAGGAAGTTCTGTCTGTTATTGCGTAGACGAAAAAGCGATGGAAAAACTGCAAACCTATTTTGCAGATATTTCGATCAAATTGGAAAATAAAAATAGTTGTTGCTAATCAAAAAGATATAAAATGGAAAATTCAGAAAAGATAAAAGAACTGGTGAAGCAGAAATACAGTGAGATCGCCTTACAAGACAAGGCGATAAATCAATCTTCTTGTTGCGGTGCCGGGGGGTGTTCAACCGAAGTCTACAATATTATGAGTGAAGATTATAGCAGCTTGGACGGCTATAATGCAAATGCCGACTTAGGTCTAGGCTGTGGCTTGCCTACCCAGTTCGCTAAAATCAAAAAAGGCGATACTGTTATTGATTTAGGTAGTGGTGCAGGCAATGATTGCTTTATCGCCAGAAACGAAGCCGGCGAGGACGGTCGCGTAATAGGTATTGATTTTACTGCGGCAATGATTGAAAAAGCAAAAGCAAATGCGCAAAAATTAGGTTTTTCCAATGTAGAATTCAGACAAGGGGATATTGAAAATATGCCTGTATCAGCAAATATAGCAGATGTAATCGTAAGCAATTGCGTGTTAAATCTAGTGCCGAACAAAGACGGTGTTTTCCATGAGATAGCGCGCGTATTAAAGCCCGGCGGACACTTCAGTATATCAGATATCGTGCTGGTAGGCGCATTGCCCGAAGCATTGCGTAAAGATGCTGAAATGTATGCAGGTTGCGTCGCTGGCGCTATTCAAAAGGATGATTATCTCCGTCTTATCAAAGATAGTGGCTTCAGCAGCATCACGCTTCAAAAAGAAAAACCCATTCATATTCCGGATGACATTTTAAAAAATTACTTAAGTGAAGAAGAACTCCATAATTTTAAAAAAGGAGACACCGGTATTTTTAGCATTACAGTATATGCAGAAAAGCCGCCAGCTTGTGGTTGCGGCGCAGATTGTTGTTAATCTTTTTATTAGAAAGTT
>NZ_JBNQGD010000421.1:0-8287 GCF_050436765.1 Arachidicoccus sp.
ATATCCGTATTTCCATAGAATACCTATACCGACGAGATTTTGACTTAATTCATATGCGCTGCGCAAATGTGAACCAGCCAAGAAACCCAAACCACCGCTGTATATTTTTAAAGGCTGGTGAATAGCAAACTCCATCGAAAAATAAGCCACTCTTTTGCTGTATTTATCACTAATGGGATACATCCCTTCAAATTCAGATTCTTTCATGTATGTTGGTGCGTTTTCTTTAAAGCGTTTCTGATTGCGGTCGAAGTTATAGAAATAATTGTAAAAATACATTTATCAATTAAGCAATCTTATTCACTGAATAACTTTATTAAAAAACATCAGCAACGACAAAGTACATTTAGGTTTTAAAACCCTGCCGATATTATTTTTCAAACAGAAGATTCATGATGCTTTATCATATGCGTATGGACAAGAGGTAGTTTACCCACGATTAGTTGGAAAAAACGGCTTGATAAATGAGTCGAAATTTGAAGATATATCCAAAACAAAAGGTTGACAATTACTTGCCAACCCCTTACTTACTAACTCATTAAAATCTGTTGCTAAGGTACAATATTGCACTAGATTTTAAAAATATTTTTATTGATTTTCGAAAAAACTGAGAACGTTTTGGCGAAATAATAACTTCTATTTAAATAGAGTATAAATAATATAATATGTTTATAATGAATTAGTTATACAAAATAATATAATACGCCAATTCATATTCTAAAAAATATCAACTAATTGATTGTAAGACAATTAAGCCTTCGACAAAGCACCACATTAAATTTTTATTTCTTCCTTGTTGTCGTCAAAAAATTTCACTTCCGTAAAGCTGAAATTAGAATTTTGTATAATATTAATAGGTATTTTAAATCTCCTTTTCCAGCTCTTTTTTATGGATTTAAAAATCCCCTTTGTCAAGTGTGAATAAACAATCGGATGTACTTCTATGGTAATAGTTTTATGTTGATGAGTGACCAAATAATTTAATCTATTGGCAATTTCATCTTCTAATAAATAAGTAGAAGTTACTTTGCCTGTCCCTTTACACGTAGGGCACACTTCAGAGGTATTGATTTTTATTTCAGGTCTCATGCGCTGCCTGGTAATTTGCATAACGCCAAATTTCGAAATAGACAACACCGCATGTCTGGCGCGATCATTTTTCATGTGTGCTTCCATTGCCTCCTGAATCTTCTTCTTATTTTCAGGATTGCGCATATCTATAAAATCCACCACAATTATCCCACCTAAATCCCGTAGCCTAAGTTGCCGAGCAATTTCTGCCGCCGCTTCTAAATTGGTAGCAACCGCATTTTCTTCCTGGCTATTACTGATACTCTTGTAACCACTATTGACATCAATTACGTGCAAGGCTTCGGTATGTTCAATAATCAAATAAGCACCACTTGGCAAATTGATGGTCTTACCGAAGGAAGCCTTTATCTGTTTTGTAATGCCATAAGTATCAAAAATATTTTGAGGTTCCTGATAACGCTTTACAATATCAGCTTTTGCCGGTGCAATTCTTTGAATATAGCTTAAAGTATCTTGGTATAATCCTTTGTCATTAATAACAATTTTATTAAAGTCTTTAGTCAGCAAGTCACGTAGTAAGCTGGTAGTCTTGTTCTCCTCAGACAATATTTTAACCGGTGCAACAGCCTTTTTTAATTTTGTCTGAAGCTCCTTCCAACTGTTTAATAGATCACTTAAATCTTCATGTAATTCAGCTGTATTCTTTCCTTCGGCCGCTGTTCGTACTATCACCCCAACATTATTGGGCTTTATAGATTCCACTATTTTGTGTAGGCGTTTTCGTTCATCTGAAGAATGAATTTTTTTAGAAACAGCAACAATATTATTAAAGGGGGTAATAACAATAAACCTTCCTGGCAAAGAGATTTCACAACTTAACCTTGGTCCCTTGGACGCAATGGGTTCTTTTAAAATTTGTACCAGAATATTGGGCTTTCCACTTAAAACCTCATTAATCTTGCCCGTTTTTACAATCTCCGGTTCCACATTAAATTTGTAAAAATCAAAACCATTCTCCGTCTTATCCGTTTGCGCCATTTGCGTAAACTTAACTAAGGATCTAAAATAAGGGCTAAGATCCGAATAATGCAAAAAAGCATCCTTCTCATGCCCTACATCCACAAATGCTGCATTTAAACCCGGCATAAGCCTTTTAACTTTACCTAGAAACAGATCTCCCACCGCAAAGCCAGCATCTGTTTTTTCGCTATGAAGTTCAACCAGTTTTTTGTCTTCCAACAATGCCAAATCAACCCCTGATATGGTTGCATTGACAATTAATTCTTTATCCACAAATCAAATAATTTATAATGAAGTAATAGCTTCCGGCAATCGAGCCGATATATATTTTCCAATTAGTCGTTCACAATCCTTCTTTTGTTCTTTTCAATTAGAACAAAGAGGATATTGTAAGAATTTGAAAAAAGGAAAATACAACAATAGCAAAAGGCTTCACAAATAGGCATTAAAAAGCCTTAGCCGTGTTGCTACTAAATATTTTTTGAAGGGAAGGAAAAAGTTGCAGAAAGGAAAAGGTATAACACACCTTTTATAGGCTATCGATGCCAAAGAATGAAGCTTTGGCATCGATAAGCAATATAAATTACAGCGCTAAGAAAAAATTACTTTTTCTTATGGCGATTTTTTCTTAATCTTTTTTTGCGTTTGTGTGTCGCTATTTTATGACGTTTTCTTTTTTTACCGCAAGGCATAGTTGTAAATATATTTATATAATTAATAAAAAATTGCTATTGATTTTCTAGCGTTTCAATCCTTTGCCCAATTTCCTTTTTTGCTGCGGGCACTTGTACCATTTGTTGCGCTACTTTATACCATTTAATCGCGTTCTCTTTATCTTGTAATCTATCGTAAGTATCTGCAAGATTAAAAATTGCCTCTAAGTTTAGGGGTTGCTTGGCGACCACTTTAGAAAAGCGTTTTATTGCATTTTCATATTGCCCAGTTTTAATATCTCCTAAACCCAATATATACTGCGCATACATATTATCTGGGTTCTTATCTGCAACTTCACGCACTTTTAAAATCTCTTGCATTGGATTGCTGGAAATATTGCCAAACATATAACACGCACCTAAGCCCACCTTTGCCGAATCGTTTGCAGGATTTATTTTTAATGCATCCTCAAACAAGCCTTTCGCCTGTGTCGCCATCCAAGTCTGCATTGGTTGGCTTTGCTCAACAAATACATAAGATAACAGCTTTCGGGCTGCAAAGGTAATGTTTTGTTCCGAATTTTCCAATTTTGCGGTCTTCCCTTTATAATAGGTGCCTAAAGGCATATTACCCACGGTATCAATCCAAAAGGAAGATAATTGCCGATACTGATTTATTTTTAGCTTTACCACATCCCCGCGTACAACATTATTTTCCAAACCGGTAATACGTTCTTGTACTTCTGGCGGCAATTTGGATTTAGCGGCAGCGATAACGTCCTGTGTAGAAAGTGCTGCTTCCTGTGAAGCCATTGCAACCGGCATTACAGGCATTTTGGATTTCGGAGGGATTGTATTCCCAAAGAAGAAAATAAGAAGAATTAATACCAGACCAGCTGTTAAAAGAATTATTTGCCGTTTTCTCACACTTTATATTTTCCGCGAAGTTACTTTGTTTTAAACTTATCTTTCACTTCATTAACGAATTCTTTGGAAGGTTTAAATGCGGGTATGAAGTGCTCGGGTATTTCTACGGCAATATTCTTTTTAATATTTCGGCCAATTTTAGCGGCTCTTTTTTTGGTAATAAAACTACCAAACCCCCTGATGTAGATATTTTCACCATTAGAAATATTCTCCTTAATCTCTTTTAGAAAACTTTCTAAGGTCACTAACACATCAACTTTAGGAATGCCTGTTTTTTCTGAAATATTATTTACCAAATCAGACTTTCTCATATCGGTACTTTTAAATGTATAAAAGAATTCATGATAAAGTTAAGCCCTTTTTCTTACAAACCAAAGAAAATGAGCAATTTATATAGATTTTAAATTGCCTATAACGCAATCAAAGACTTTTTAAACCCTTGACTTCCGGCTTTACAAACGGCTTTTCGAGCTGTTTGGCTTTAAGTTTATTAGAATCTGACTTGCCAGAGGCTGGCAAGCTGTCTTTAGGCAATAATTTCTTCTTTAAACTCACTTTCGCCAGAGGTTCCAAAGAATCGTTTAATCGTTTACCATAAGTACTCAATGAATCAAATATTTCCTTAAATTCATCAGGATGGGCCTCATAATATTTCAGGCTTTTAATATATGCCTGATAAGAAGTTTTGTGGATTGCAAGAATCTCGTTATAACTTAAAGTTGAACTATCTTTTATATGCAGTTTGTATGTTCTCGAGGTATCCAACCTATTTACTTGCTCCGCCACCATCATCTCCCACATGATGTTTTTCATCACTGGAGGCGCCAAAATGCCATCTGGTAACTTGTCGTTACAAGCGCTGAACAGTAAAACAGCGATAGTTAAAAATAAAAAAGGTTTTATCTTCATTTCAAAGCATTATTATATTTGTCTGCAATATTGACGCAAAGTAAAACTAAACTTTGCGACAACTGGGATTTTGATCTGATTGCGCATTTTTAAGATCTCTTGAGATGCACTATTCGCTCCTTTACAAAAGCTGTTCAATGAATGTACCCAGGGTAGTTTTATTCTACTTTTGAAAGCGTTTAATGTCTACAAAATATCTCCCCCCGCGGGATTTATACCATTGTTTGAAGTATCAAACCCGAAACAAAAACATTGATTAAAAACAGAATGAATATCTTTTAATTGGAACACCACATAAGCGCTGATGACACGCTACATTTTTTTTTCAATTATGCTAGCTATAAAATAAGCTGCATCTTCCTTTGAGAGTAGGCCGCTTTCATTTTTATCACCATTTTTATCCAACACAATAACACTATTTGTATCGAACCCAAAGCCGGCTCCAGTATCTTCCATAGAATTCAAAACGATATAGTCCGCGTTCTTTTCTACTAATTTAGTTTCTGCGTTTGTCATGGCATTATTTGTCTCTAAGGCAAAACCAACCACTATTTGATTCTTTTTTTGTTTTCCTAATTCCTTTAAAATGTCTTTTGTTTTTTTCAATTTCAAATCAAAAATAGCTTCTTTCTTTTTAATTTTTTGAGTGGCTTTTTCAATGGGTGTATAGTCTGCCACCGCCGCTGCCAAAATAGCTATATCACATTTCGAGAAGTTATCCAAACAACTATCATACATTTCTTCAGCGGAAACAACGGGTAAAATACTTATCTCTTTGTATTGAGGTAAAACTTTTGCCGGACCACTTATTAAAGTAACTTCAGCACCTAACAAATAAAAAGCTTCCGCCAAAGCTGTTCCCATTTTACCCGTAGAATGATTGGCAATAAAACGCACGGGATCGATAACTTCGTAAGTGGGACCAGAGGTGATGAGGACTCTTTTGCCTTTAAAATTATCTTTTCTAAAAAAGCTTTTAATGGACAACAAGATCTCTTCCGGCTCCAACATCCTGCCCTCCCCTTTTAATCCACTTGCTAAATCACCGTTTGCAACGTCTAAAACAATATTGCCATTGTTTTTAACAGTAGCAATATTTTGTTGGGTTGTTGGGTGATGCCACATATCTTCATCCATTGCCGGAGCACACATCACTTTGCAGGTGGCGGATAAATAAACTGATACCAACAGGTTATCACAAAATCCATGCGCCATTTTTGCGAGCGTGTTACAGCTCAATGGAGCGATCACCATCAAATCGGCCCACCGCCCCAGCATTACATGATTCGCCCATAAATCTTCTTTAAATAAGTCAATGATTACCTTATTATTAGATAGCGTACTTAACACTAAAGGTGAAACAAACTTACTGGCCGCTTCCGTCATTACGATCTTTACTTCTGCGCCTTCTTTGATCAAAAGCCGCGTAAGTGAAATTATTTTATAAGCGGCAATGCTACCGCTTATTGCAATTAATATTTTTTTTCCTTCTAGCACTACTGTTTTGCTTATTTTAATAATTCAAACTTAGAACATATTAGGCAAATTTGGAAACTTTTTAGAAACACGAAATACCATCAAAAGAATATCTGATGGCATTACGTTCCGTATTTTTAACACTAAATATTATACAAATAAATCTTCATCGCCCTTACGAGAGTATATTTTATCTGCCATAAACTCTTCTGTAGCCAATATTGCTGAGTTAGGCATTCTTTCATATGCCTTAGAGATCTCTATTTGCTCCTTATTTTCATGAATTTCTTCTAAGCTGTCCGTATGACTTGCAAATTCGTCCAATTTAGAATGCAATTCTTCACGAATGGCAATAGTTATCTGATTGGATCTTTTAGCTATAATAGCAATAGATTCATATAAATTGCCCGTCTTCGCTTTTACTGCTACTAAGCTTCTTGTTTCAACTACATTGGGCGTATTAGGACTTACTTGCCTTCTTAGTTTGCTCATTTATTATGTTTTTAATTTTATTAATAGCCTCTTCGGAATGCTTTTTAATTTCCTGTACCGAGGGTACATATTTGCTATTGTTGTATTGTGCTACAAAATCACCACATTCGTCAACGGCTTGTTTGTAACGGTCTTCCTGCAAATAAGGTACACTTACTTTCGCATATTCATAGCTTGACTGTACAGTCTTAAACATGTATAAGTCGGATTTAGAAGAATTGGGATAATCACTCAACAATAAATCAAAATACAAATGGGACGATTTAAAATCCCCCAAATCGTAATACAATTTAGCAGCCAAATATTCCTTTTCCTCTAATTTCTGATTACATTTCACAATTAACGCCTTTGCTTCTTCTGCTTTAGGAGACTTAGGATAGGCATTTATAAACGATTGTAGCACAGAAATAGCATGAAGTGTAGAAGATTGATCCAATTCTACTTTTGGTGAATTTAAATACAAACAGTACCCCTGCATATAAAACGCTTCGGGAACAGATGAACTGTTGGGAAAATTTTCAGTAAAAGTACTAAAGGCCAAACTGGCACTTTCGTAATCTTTCAAATAGAAAGCACTATAGGCAAATTTATAAAATGCTTCCTCGTGTCTTGGCGTACCCTTTAGATAAGGAAACAAGCTTTGAAATAACTCAGATGCGTGGTTATACTTCTTGTCTTTGTAATATTGCTCAGCCATCTTATATTTATACTCATTATCTTTACTACTTAGTATTTTTGAATACTTAGAAGCACAAGATGACAATACAAAAAAAAGGGCCACTAATGAAAGCTGAATAATTCTCTTCATAAAGAGTGCAAAATTACGTTTATTCGGCAATATATAAAGGATTATTTTTTGCCGACAGTTATTATTAGTTAATTAAACTCTAAAAAGCACATTATCCGACTAGAACGGTATCAATTTTTCTATCATAAAATGATATGCAAGCTATTCTCATTTAAACATTTGTTTAATTTTTTAGTCTTAATAGCGGATAAACCATTAGTTTTGCAACCTCAAAAACACATTTTAAATGAAAAAATTTTTTGTAACGCTCCTCTCTTTTAGTTTTTTAGCAGTTTCTGGCTTTGCTCAAAGCAACGCTAAAGAAATTTTGAATAAAGTAAGTAACAACCTAAAAGGCATTAAAGGCGCCACGGCCGATTTTACCTATTCGACAAAAGATCGCAACAACCACAACTTAGGAACTATCAATGGGAAAATAGCCTTGAAAGGCAATAAATACTTTATTAAACAAAGCGACAACGAAATATATTGCAACGGCCAAAAAGTATGGAATTATAATGGTAGTGACGAAGTAACGGTGAGCGATGTAGATAATTCCACTGGTACGCTAAGCCCACAAAAATTATTAGCCGGTAACTTTGTTGATAAAGATTTTACTTCTAAAATGATTTCTTCCAACGGAAGTTTTTATGTAATAGAACTAATTCCTACAGACCCAAGAAAAAACTTTAAGAAAGTAGATTTATATGTAAACAAGTCTAAGGACTTCATTACCAAAGCGACTGTCTGGGAAAAAGCAGGCAACACTGTAAATTTTAATATGTCGAATGTGAATACACATGCATCCTTGCCCGATAGCAAATTTGTTTTTGATACGAAAGCACATCCTGGCGTTGATGTAATCAATTGATAGAAGATTTTTAAAATAAATGAGCCCGCCTTTTTAGAAAGCGGGCTCATTTATTTTAAAGACAGAGAGACTGTAATTTAAACTGTGTCATATCATAATATTTTGTAATTTTAAATTGAT